>JAKLFN010000399.1 GCA_022711195.1 Bacteroidota bacterium | reverse complement strand
TAAAACAGGTACTCCCAGTCGCCGTTGAGTCGCGGCACCGACTGAATTTTTGAAAGGTTAATATCGAGTTCGGCGAGCCTTACCAGCACTGCAGCCAGTGAGCCCGGTTCGTGGCCGGTGGAAAAGCAGATAGATACTTTGTTCCCGTCGGTGCGTGCATTCTTAACATCACCTGCAATGACGAATCGTGTATAGTTTTTCTTGTAATTCTCAATACCCGGGGCAATAATTTCCAGTCCATATATTTCTGCCGCTGCCGCCGAGGCTATTGTAGCAACACCGGTAAGTTTATTCTCACCTATCAGCCTTGCGCTTCCTGCAGTGTCGTCTGCTTCAATAAGTGTAACACCTCTTAACCTGCTCAGGAAAGTCATACACTGTTCCAGAGCTATCGGGTGCGATCGTATTTCCCTTACCGACATAAGGGTTTGCCCGGGTAATGCCATCAGGTTCTGCCTGATCCTGAGGTTTATTTCACCTATGATCTTCATTCCCGATTCCCTGATGAGGGTATAATTTGAGAGGATACTTCCCGACCTGGCGTTTTCGATAGCCATTGCTGCAAAATCGGCTGCGCCATCACTGACCGCCATAAGTGTCTGGTCGAAAGTAGTGCAGGGGACTATCGTAATATCTTCATTGCTGAAAAATATTCTTGCGGCCACCTCGTGGAAACTGCCTTTCTCTCCCTGTATTGATATCCTCATAATATTAAAAAAAAAGTCCCCTTTCCCGGGGACCTTGCAATATCTTTAATTAAGTTATATACAACTTCCCCTTATTTCCTTTTATAGAAATAGAAGTAAAAATAAGCGGCAAACCAGTTGTATATTTTTCTCATCATTCTCACTGTATGGCTTACAAAAGTAATGTAATATTTAAATAATCAAAAAAAAGTAAGAATAATTATCTGTCTGCTTAAGGATATTAAGATTGTGATGCATGTCTTTTCTGAAGAACATCCTCGACCTCTTCCATGGTTACACCTTTTGTCTTAAAAAGGATCAGGAGGTGGTAAAGCAGGTCGGCGGCTTCGTTTTTAAACAGGTCGATATTGTCGTCTTTAGCTTCAATAATGAGTTCGACAGCTTCTTCACCCACTTTCTGAGCAGCCTTATTAATACCTTTCTTATAGATCCGGTTTGTATAAGAATCCTGAACATCATCTTTTATCCTCTGGTTGATTATCTGTTCCAGCTTATACAGGAATCCTTGGATCTCTTCATTGCCGAAGCATGATATAGAGCCTGTATGGCATACCGGCCCGGCCGGATCAGCTTTTATCAGCAGGGCATCGCTGTCGCAATCCGTTTTGATATCCTTGACATACAGGTAGTTGCCTGAAGTCTCGCCCTTTGTCCAGAGCCTGTTCCTGCTTCTTGAGAAGAATGTCACTTTTCCCTCTTCCTTAGTTTTCTTCAGAGCTTCTTCATTCATAAAGCCGACCATAAGCACCTGGAGGGTTATATTATCCTGTATAACTACCGGCACGAGCCCGCCGGCTTTGTTGAAATCTATGTTTTCCATAATCTTGTTCTCTGTGTCACAAATGTTATTGCCTGACTGCAATTTTTTCATTACTTAAATATTTTTTTAATTGCCGGATATCAATTTCACCGTAATGAAAGATACTCGCTGCCAGTGCCGCGCTGCACCCTGTGCTGTAGAATACTTCCCTGAAGTGCTCCATTGTTCCTGCGCCGCCCGAAGCGATCACCGGGATACCTACATGCCTGCATACATCGCCTGTTATGTCGATGGCAAAGCCCTCTTTCGTACCGTCGTTGTTCATTGATGTGAGGAGTATCTCACCTGCACCCAGCGATGCTACCCTCTTCGTCCAGTCAAGTGTCCGGTGACGTGTAGGTGTTCGTCCCCCGTCGATAAAGACCATCCAGTCATTGTCGATGTACCTGGTGTCGACAGCCACGACAACACACTGACTGCCGAACTCACCGGCAATCTCGCTGATGAGTTCCGGCCGCCGCACAACAGCTGAATTAACCGTTATCTTGTCGGCGCCT
>JAKLFN010000398.1 GCA_022711195.1 Bacteroidota bacterium | reverse complement strand
ATCCTTGTCGATAACAGCTTCGGCGGGCCGCACATCATTTTTCTCATCGATATATACAGGCACTCCTCCTCCACCGGCTGCGATCACAATATTTCCAGCCCTGGCAAGATCGCCGATAATTTTATAGTTCATTATATCGACCGGCAGCGGTGAAGGGACGACTCGCCTGTAACCTCCGACATTTTTTACTTCCTCCCTGAAAATCCAACCTTTCTTCAATGTCAGCTCCTCAGCCTGTTCCCTGGTATATATTTTCCCGATCCTTTTCTGAGGATCAGTAAAAGCAGGATCATTTATATCGACTCTGACGGAAGTAACCATACAGACTACGTTTTTATTGATCCCATGCTTATTGAGGACGTTCCGGAACATCCTTTCAATCATATAACCTATGCCTCCCTGTGAATCAGCGACGCAAATATCAACAGGCATCTGGGCAATATTATAAATCTGTTCACCGGCGTCGTTACGCATGAGAATATTTCCCACCTGCGGGCCGTTTCCGTGTGTAATGACCAGGTCGTAGCCTTCATTTATGAGGAAGACCAGGTTTTCGAGTGTTTCGGTAGTATTCTGCTCCTGCTCATCAATAGTTCCAGCCTGATCGCCTCTCAGAAGGGCGTTGCCGCCTAGTGCTACCACTGCCATTTTCCTTTCCATACAAATTGTTTTTAGTAATTTGTTTCAGGTCACTAACTTAATCACATTTTTCAATGCATAAGCTGAAATTAAAAAAAAATGCTATTTTTACATAATTCATAATTTGGAATTAAGTGCGATTCAAAACCGGATTAACTGTTGCAGTTATAATTGCAATTTCGGGTAGTTCCTGCAGAGAAAAAGGGGGAAAAGAGCTCAATCAGGGTGAAATACATTACGCGATTGAATATTCCGGTAATATCGGATCAATCAAGGATATAATGCCCAAAACTCTTATTGTCTCCTTCAAGGACAATAAGATGCTCTTCGACATCTCTGCCCCCATCGGGAATGCCGGCATCTATAACCTTTCCAATCCTGAGAAAGAGATATTTGATACTTACCTGAGTTTTCTTTCCTGGAGGTACTATTATGCGGCAAAACCGGGTGAATCGCCTCCCGGGTTCGATGCCATGAAGGGTATGGACATAAAGAAAACCTTCAAAACGAAAGATATCTGCGGTTTTAACTGTAAAGCTGCCGAGATTAGATTTCCTTCCGAACCTGACAGCATTTATGAAATCTGGTATACCAACGAAATAGATATAAAGAATCCTAACGCCGGAAATCCATTCTCTGAAATTGACGGTGTGCTAATGTCTTTCTTCTTCTTCATGGGCGATACTAAGATGTTTTTCCTTGCCGAAACAGTGTATAAGAAAGATATCCCTGACAAGACTTTCGAAAGAAAAGACAAATACCAGAGGATATCGAAGGAGGAAATTAACAAATTCATGGAAAAAATAATGAGCCAGTAGTCATAACCTGCCGGCACCAACTCCGAGGCACATGCTGTTCATATCTGATACCCTGTGCCTTTTATTTTTTTATTACCTTTGGGGTGCATTTTTTATAAGCACATAATGACGAAGGAGAAGGAAAACGGATCAAAAAAATCAGCAAAAGCTTCAAAAAATCCGCCACAATCAAAATCATTCTTCACAGACGAAAGAATAAGGTTCCTGTTCGGAATACTCATTGCCGGCTTTGCCTTTCTGCTCCTTCTCTCATGCATTTCGTACCTTTTTTACTGGAAACCCGACTCCAGCCTTCCGCCTTCAGATGTCGTCTCCGGCCCTGACATAGTAGTTAAAAACTGGGGAGGAAAAGGAGGCCATTTCCTTGCAGAACAGATCATCAAACATGGTTTCGGCTTCGGAGCGTTTTTCATCCCCCTGATATTCGGAGCAATTGGCTTGAGAATGCTGAATTTCCCAAAAATCAGACCCTGGATTCTTTCTGCAAAATTCGCATTTGCAGCAATAATACTATCACTGGTGCTCAGCTACATCGTCGGACCAAAGAACATGTATCTTGGAGGAGGACCCGGAGGGGAACACGGCAGTACAATTATTAA
>JAKLFN010000397.1 GCA_022711195.1 Bacteroidota bacterium | reverse complement strand
CTGTAAGCTTTTACCGGGACCTTCACCTGAACCCGGATCTTATCGGCAAACTGTCCTGGATATTGAGAATAAGCATGATAACTAAAAGATAAAACCAGAATTATCAAGAGTACGTTCCTGAAAAATAAAGTTCTTTTCATAGTTCTTGAGATTTTTTTATTCATACCTATATTATATGATACAAGCCTCAGATTTAAACCAAATTTAATTATTTTCCCCTATCCGGGGATATTTTCATAAATGATATTTTGCTGCTACGGCTTCAGCTGCTCTCATTCCATCGACAGCTGAAGATACTATCCCCCCTGCATATCCCGATCCTTCTCCGCATGGATAAAGTCCGGAAACTGAAATATGTTCCATAGTATCAGACTTACGTGGCAATCTTAGGGGCGATGATGTTCTTGATTCAACACCCACGATTACAGCATCATTTGTCAGATAACCTTTCATTGCCGATCCGAACAGCCTGAATCCTTCCCTTAGCCTTTTACCGATAGTGTCAGGCAGCCATTCATGAAGTGGAGACGCGGTAACACCGGGAAAATATGATACTTTCGGAAGTGACGTGGAATTTTTGCCGCAGACAAAATCTGCCAGTCTCTGAGCCGGAGCTCTTTGTGTCTTGCCACCTCTTATCCAGGCTTCCCTTTCCAGCTCTTTCTGAAATTCAAGTCCGGCAAGCACACCATATTTCTTGTAAACTTCAAAGTCACCGGCTCTTAATTCCACAACAATCCCTGAGTTAGCATAAGGAGAGTTGCGGCCCGAAGGCGACATCCCATTAACCACAACCTCTTCCTGTGATGTTGAGGCTGGTACGATAAAGCCTCCAGGGCACATGCAAAACGAATATACGCCTCTCCCCTCCACCTGTCTGGCTATATTATATGAGGCTGCGGGAAGATAAGGATTCCTGCCTGAGCCATGGTATCGGATCTCATTGATCAATTCCTGTGGATGCTCGACCCTTACTCCCATCGCATAAGGTTTCATCTCAGCAGTTATGCCCCTGCTGGCGCAGATTGAATATATGTCCCTTGCCGAATGACCCGTTGCAAGTATCACATCGTTGCAGAAATATTGCCCGCCTCCTGCTGTAATTATTCCTTTAATTTCATTATGCTCAGCAATAATGTCAGTGACCCGTTTTTCAAAAAGGATTATCCCGCCAGCTTCGGTGATCGTTCTTCTGACAGCAGAAATTATTGCAGGCAGCTTATCAGTGCCAAGATGAGGATGAGCCTCATACAAAATACTTTTATCGGCACCAAAAGAGCATAACAGTTCAAGAACCCTTGAATTATCGCCTCTTTTCTTTGATCGAGTATATAACTTGCCATCCGAGAATGTCCCTGCGCCCCCTTCACCAAAACAATAATTACTGTCGGGATCGACATAATGCTCCCTGCTTATCCTTGCTATATCCCTTTTGCGGGCAGATACATCCTTCCCTCTTTCAAAAATAACGGGTCTTAAACCTGATTCAATAAGCTTAAGCGCAGCGAATAAGCCGGCAGGACCTGCTCCGATAATAATAACCTCACGCTGCCTGGAAACATCTTTTGAAATAAATGGCCTCACTGACTGTGAAGGTGCTTCCCCATGAAGTGTAATATCAATTGTAAGTATTATCCTGATATTTTTCTGGCGGGCATCGACAGATCTCTTTATTATCCTTATCTCGCTGATCGCTGAAGGATCTGTTTTCGCCGCCCTGGCAGCAGTATTTCTTACAGTATTTATATCAGCTGCAGCTTCTGGATTAAGGACGATCTGAACCTGCTGTGGCATGATCACTCAAAATGGAAAGCAATTATCCAGATCTGGGATCTCATTCTTTCGATTGAATTGCGGAATTCTTCCTGGCCGCTTACAAAATCATTTACTATGATGTTACTCATTCCGCTAGACATTTTGAGTTCCACAGATAGTTTGAAGTATTTAAGATAGAAATCGAGGCCAGCACCGGCTTCAAAATACAGGTCAGGTTTTTTTATTCTTATATACACCGGGCGCTCCTCATCGAATTCTTTTTTTGCAGCCAGGTCATAACGGAAATTTAA
>JAKLFN010000396.1 GCA_022711195.1 Bacteroidota bacterium | reverse complement strand
AGATCGCCACCCATCCTGTCCATACGTTCTCAGGAATGCAGGAGTTTTTATAGACCTGAAGGTGAGCCGGCTGAGCAGCTAATCTCGAAAAAGATAATATGACCAGGCAAACTGTAATTGACAAAAGGCTTTTCATGATAACCAGTTTTAAAACTATCTCAGATCATGGGATATACCAAGCAGTTTGATCCCCCGAAATCAAATTTACACTAATATTTTAAATGATTTAACCGGGGAGTTTGAAAAATGGTTGTATACTGGTGGTTAACAGGCTATTCTCTCTTCCGCGGTTTGAACAGCCCATCAGGATTTGATCCGAGCATGCCGGCTCTCATCATTGTATCACTGGCACGGTAGAGCCCGCGGATCATTTCCGGTGACGCCACCGGGAAGTGCCGGAGTGATTCAATTTTATCTCCTATATATTCCAGATCTTCATCAGTGGTGGCCCATTCCCTGTTGTCAAATTTTGTAAGATTGAATGGCAGCGAGTATGATCTCAGGGACTTATCACCATCAGTGTTGAAGTAAAAATCGAAATACGACATGATGAGTTCCCTGATATTCCTGTAAACAGGTTCCCTGTAACGCAGTGTGGTAAAATTCGATTTGCCTACAGCTCCCCAGTGACCGTTTTTCTTGAATGGTGCAATTACATGATCATCGTCATTTTCGGCTTTCATGTCTATTATAAGAGGCTCATAACCGCCGAATTGCAAAGCTGCTGCTGCGAATAGGGCACCCTCAAAACAGTGTGCCTTCCTTCTTCTCATTACCCATCTTGGCGACCTGCATTCATATTCCGGATTATAATCAACCGAATCAAGAAATTCCTGGATCTTGTCCGGATTATCCAGTGTTTTCAGCAGCTTATATTCCTCTTTACTCCACTCCATATATTTATTTCTTTGGTCATTTATCTTCTTTTTGAACCCTCTAATTGCGAGGATCAGCCGGCTGACGGAAACGAAGCAATCTTTAAACCCACCCCTTCCCCCTCCCAGGAGGGGAGCCTATCTGGTCCTCTTCACCTTTGTGCCCCTGCACCCCTATGCCCCTGCGCCCCTGCACCTCTGCGCCCCTCTGCCACTGCACCCCTACACCAATCTTCTTATTATACTCTTCATCTCCTCAAACTGCTCCTCCATGCTTACCAGCAGTCTTATCTGTGCCTGTGTTCTTTGCAGGTTGTGGTGCTCATGATGTATCGTGTAATATTTATCACCATCGATATAATCGGTAAGGAACCTCATAGCCTGCTCATAGGTCAGCAGCAAGGGAGCAAAGGCAAGGTACTCTTTCTCAGTGCTGTTCAGCGTCTCCCTCGTCTCTGAAAGATAACCTTCAGCATAAGCTGCAAAAAGGCTGATATCCATTCTGACTTTCGAAAGTTCCTTTTCATCTTCTGCCGCAACATTGGCTCCGGTACGTATGGCATCGCCGAAATCGGAATGAAAATACCCGGGCATGACCGTGTCGAGGTCTATAATGCATAGCGACTTCCCATTTTTGTCGAAAAGGATATTATTGAATTTAGTGTCATTATGTGTTATTCTGACAGGTATCTTTCCTTCCCTTCCGAGCTGCTGGATGATTTTCATCTTATCTGTTCGCCGCAGGATAAAATCGGTCTCGTCGATTATCGATTTAAGTCGGCCGGCAGGATCTCTCTTTATAGTTTCAAGGAAGGTGATCATCCTTTTTTCAACATCATGGAATGATGGGATCGTCTCATGAAGGGGATTGCCAGGCAGGTCTGAGAGCAGCGCCTGGAAACGACCTATTGCCTTTCCTCCTTCATAGGCTTTCTCAGGCGAATCAACGATATCGTAGGAGATATGATCAGGGATAAAGACGAAGAGCCTCCAGAAATTCCCATCGCTGTCATTAATCCAGCTCTTTCCTTCGCGCGACCAGATCATTTGAAGGCATTCACGCCTGACGTCTGATCCTGGTATTGCTGATATCTTCTTCTTCAGGTGAACAGTTACCCGTTCGAGGTTTTCCTGAAGTTCAGGGACATTCCTGAACACGTTATTATTGATCTGCTGGAGAATATAATCATCCTTATCCTG
>JAKLFN010000395.1 GCA_022711195.1 Bacteroidota bacterium | reverse complement strand
AAGGTATTGGAGCAGGTCGTATTCTTTCCGGGTAAGATCTACTTCCTTTTCATTGCAGATAAGTTTTCTCGTCTGTAACTGTATGGTAAACTCTCCAAGTACGATTTCGTTAGTTCCGACATTGAATTTTCTTCTTGCCACAGCATTGATGCGCGACAGGAGCTCAATAAGGGCAAAAGGTTTTGCCAGGTAATCATCTGCTCCCAGGTCGAGACCTGTAACTTTATCTTCAACAGCGCCACGCGCGGTGATGATGATGAAAGATGCCTCCGTATTCATCTTTTTTGCCTCCCTTAACAGGTCAAGGCCATTGTAATCAGGAAGGCCCAGGTCGAGAAGTATAAAATCATAAAGATTGACCGATATTTTTTCAGATGCTTCGACGCCTGTATTTGCAGTGTCGCAAAGAAAGTTCTCTGATTTCAGGAACTCAGCTATCTCCCTTGCGAGACTCTTTTCATCTTCAACTATGAGAATATTCATTCCGAAGGGTTAAAACAGTTTTAAATAACAGCTGACCATCATAAGGAATCCTTTTGTCCCGGGATAGGTTTCTTCATCGTACATGGGGATAACATAGGCTGGTTCAGCTTCAAGGGTAAAGCTACCCATATTGAAGGAGACCGGCAATCCGAAATTAATTTCCATGATCCCGAATTTCTGTGAGATGACAGATGAGGTAACAGGCTGTGTTGTGGTTACAGGTGTGGTGGCTGTTGAAGTTCCTGTACCTGATCCTCCTCCATAGCCATTGCCCGATCCTGAACCTGTACCGGTGCTGCCCTTATAAAAAGGATATGTCACAGTAGTAATAGTATCTGTCTTCAGTTCAAGTGTTGAGAGAGTGCCCAGAAGTATATTTACATAAGGATCAAATGTTACCGTTGCTTTCTTTCTGAAGAATGAAGGAGTCGAGAAGAATCTGGAGTTCTTTATCTGGTAGTAAAAACTGCTTTCGTCCATATAAAGGACCCCTGCAGAAAGTTTTGTATATAATAATCTCCAGTCGGCTCCTATTGTGAAATCACCATAATAGAAGTTATTAAATAGAACTTCCCTTAGCGAAGGGGCAACCTGGTATCTTGAGGCGCTCATAAAAATATCAAACCATGAATTAAATGTGTGACTGTAGCTGAGGTTTCCTGTAATAAACGCAGCAACAGGGCTATAATTAGCCAGATGTACTGTTGAGAAGGTCAGGTAGAATGAATTGTTAAATCCGTATGAAAGTGCAGCAAAGCCGTAGGGTTGATTTCTCGATATGGTCGATCCCAGGTATATCATATTGCTGCCATAGCCTCCTGCAGCATAGAGAGCATGGCGGTCTTTTATCGATTTATTTATCGTATCGGCCGTGGCAGAAGAAGAATCAGGTTGAGACATTGTGTCAGCCATGAAGGCAAACAATAATAACAGGATCAGTTTAACCGCTCTTATATCCCTGCTGGATTTCATGAAAAGGAAGTTTGTTAAATGATTATCTGCCTCTGCCCGGAGCGCCTGCTCCTCCGGGTTTCCCTGCGCCCATAGGCACACCCGATCCTGAAGGTCTTACGATATTTGGTCTTGCTCCCCTGGCTTTACTCCAGTCGGGTTTTGCACTGTTAACCTTTTTAACTGTGCCGGCAGCCGATCCGTTCTGTCCTGCTCCCTGTCCCCTGGCTGATCCCTGGTTCCTGTATTGCTTCTGCTCCATTTTTTGTTTTTGTGTACTCTCCTGCTCCTGAGTCTGTTTTTTTACAGCAGTCCTCAGAGTGTCCCCTGCAGGTGTAGCCTGCTGGGCCATGCATGGGCCAGCGAAGAATAACAGCAAAAACATGACGGAAATGATTTTTATTATATTTTTCATTGACATGTTTCCTTTCTTCGTGCTTTCGGTTATATTTGTGATATCATTCATCTTCAGTTTGTTTCAGGGCTGTTTAATGCAGCCTGTTACAAAAATACATATTTAAAGATGAAGAAAAGATGAACTTTCTGAAATTCCTGAACCAAACCTTAAAACCTTAAAATATGAAATCACGGCAAATCCTGGTCTGTTTTTTTACATTGTTGTTGTCAGCTGTCTCACAATCATCATA
>JAKLFN010000394.1 GCA_022711195.1 Bacteroidota bacterium | reverse complement strand
TAAAATGCCAAAATCGGGCGGCTGGCTTAACTCTATAAAGGTGGTGCTGGCTTTCATTATGCTCGCATTCAGCATGAAGTTCATAATGACCGTTGACTCTGTTTATAATCTCAACATATTTACAAGAGATCTTTACCTGGCAATCTGGATAGTATTATTTGCATTGCTTGGCTTATATCTTATGGGAAAAATAAAGTTTTCCCACGACAGCGACCTTCCTTATATCGGGGTCTTCAGGTTTTTCCTGATCGTTGCCGTGTTTAGTTTTGTAGTATACCTGGCAACCGGTCTGCTTGGCTCCCCCCTGAAAGGACTTTCCTCCCTGCTGCCTTCACAGGAAACATCGTGGTTCAGTAATAAGCCGACGATAAATCAATCCACTCTGCCGGCACCGGGAGTAACATCACCGGGCAGCCCCTGCAGTGAGCCCAGGCATGGTGATAAGTTCGAATTACCTCTGGGACTGACAGGTTATTTCGATTTTAAGCAGGGTCTTGAATGTGCGAAGGCACAGGGAAAACCGGTATTGATCGATTTCAAGGGACATGCATGTGCCAACTGCAAGCTTATGGAGGCTAAGGTATGGTCTGATCCGGCGGTGCTCCAGCGGCTCAGGGATAACTTTGTCATTATATCACTGTATGTCGATGACAGGACCCAGCTTCCGGAAAGTGAATGGTATATCTCGGCGCTTGACGGTAAACAGAAAAAAACAATAGGCAAGCAGAACGAGGATCTTGAGATCTCGAGGTACAAGACAAATGCACTTCCTCTTTATGTGATCGCCGATCATGAAGGAAATCCCCTCAACAAGCCAATGCCCTCAAATATGAACATTGATGAATACAGGAATTGGCTCGATGAGGGTGTGGAGATATTCAGGAAGAATAATTAGAATCTCCCGAATTTGAACATCAGTTTGAAGCTTAGCGATCTTAAAGATTCTATGTCGGTAGTATATGAGCCGGGGCTTCTGATTTCAAATGGTGTTGTAAACCTGTAGGTTATACCGGCTGCCAGACGGAACGATTTCGTAAGATTAAGCTCTATTTCTGCGCCGGGTTCAATTACCAGGAATGTCTGGAATTCCTGGAACATATCGGTAACCATAAAATCGTCATCGCCATACAATTGCGATAATCCACCGAAGCCCAGTAGCACCGGGAAAGAGGCATGTACAGGCATCCGGGGCAGAATTATTGGTTCGATGTACATACCTCCGAAACCGCCTGTAAGATAAATATCCCTGCCTGAAACATCATCGTGACGATACTCGCTGATAAATTCATTCAATCCCATCCCTATGCCGAGCATGTTTACGGGGAGCCATGTCACTTTCTGCCCGAAAAGAAGAGTTGTTCTGCCATCAACGCCGGAAATACCCATGGAGATTGCCCCGTATTTTCCCCTGTGTCTCTCTTTTCCGAGCAGTGTTTTGATCTCTTTTTCCTTGTAGTACTGAAGTTCACCCTCCTCCTGGGTGTAAGCCATCGTCGACACAAGAAAAGCCAGTAAAGAAATAATGATTGTTCTTTTCATTTTATTTACGTTTTATTATTCTTCCCGATCCTGTTATTTTCTGATCTATCTCAGGATCTCCTGTAAGGTATATATTGCCGCTACCGGATAGTAATCCATAAAGGTAGACTTCTATATTGGTATATGCATTGCCTGAGCCTGAAATTATTACAGAAGCGGTGTTTACCTCGAAATTGCCTGCCTGGATATTGCCGCTTCCGGATATCCTGAGGCTCTCTGTATCGCTGCTGCCGGTTACAGTTATATTTCCTGACCCAGAAACGGTAAAATCGGCATTTCTGGTTAGCATCTCAGCTATTTCCAGGTCGCCTGAACCCGATAATCTTATCTGGCTGTCGTCCGAAGTGATTCTTTTAACACTCAGGTTACCCGATCCGCTGACTGTGACAGTCACTGTCTCGCCTGCCAGCGTGTCGGCAGTTATTTCTCCTGATCCTGCCAGGAATGCCCCGGAGAGGCCGGGTGATGAAATGCTGATCACAGGTTTTATGTTATAGTCGAGGCAGACGCTGCCTGGGCTGGTTTCTATCTCCAGGCAGCCGTCGTAGACATTCG
>JAKLFN010000393.1 GCA_022711195.1 Bacteroidota bacterium | reverse complement strand
TGGGCTACATCATGGGGACTGTCGACAAGGATGATCGGAGCACTCATCATGGCTCATTCTGATAACAAAGGGCTTGTCCTGCCCCCTCGCCTGGCACCGATCCAGGTGGTGATAATTCCTATATACAAGAATTCTGAACAGCTTGCAGAAATATCTGCCTCTGCCCTAAAAATTAAGGCCAGCCTGGAAGCTGCCGGGATTACTGTGAAATATGATGACCGCGACACAAATAAACCGGGCTGGAAATTTGCCGATTATGAACTTAAAGGTGTTCCCGTTCGTATCGCCATCGGGCCGCGCGACCTCGAAAACGGTACCCTTGAGGTAGCACGAAGGGACACTCTCGAAAAAGAAACTATCAGGACTGATACCGTGATAACCCATATACCGGCGCTGCTTGAAGAAATCCAGAAGAACATCTTCCGGAAAGCATCGCTGTTCATGAAAGAAAATACCAGGCATGTCGATACATGGAACGATTTTGTGAGTATTCTCGATAATGAGGGAGGTTTTATTCTGGCACACTGGGACGGCACTCCCGAGACAGAAGAAAAGATCAAAGACGAAACAAAAGCGACAATAAGGTGCATACCTTTTGATTCGCCCGACGAGGAAGGTAAATGCATCTACACGGGAAAGCCATCGAAAAGAAGGGTTCTTTTTGCCCGTTCCTATTAAGAATTATAATTATTAAATTAGAGACCTGAATATTCTGAATAAAACAGACGACATGGAGAACCAGGAGGAAAAGAAACAGCTTATCATAAGCATTCTGAAAGATAAATCAGTACTGAAGCAAAAGGTCTTCGACAATACCTTCTCTTCCTTCTGCATGGTAAAGGATATCCTGAAATCTCTGTCAAAAGATGTCAATGGGAACCTCGGCAATATCGACCAGCGTATAAAGCTCGAATATACCGACAGGAGCAGCTTTGACGCACAGATTAAGGTCGCCGGCGATATTCTTCTTTTCAGCATGCATTCAAATATTTTCCAGTTCGACAGGGAACACCCGGCATGGAAGACCTCCTATATCCAGAAGAACAAATACAATGCATATTCAGGAATCATAAATATTTACAATTTCCTCGCCGATTCATTCAAGTATAGCCGCCTTGACGACCTGGGCTACCTTATCGCCAGGATATTCATAAACCATGAAAACCAGTATTTTGTGGAAGGAAAGAGACAAATGGGCATGCTCTTTACTAATTATGGTAACGAGGAGATCACCAAAAAGTCGCTTCAGATAATTATTGAGACAGCCATACAGTACTCCCTTGAATTTGACCTGCTTGTTCCACCCTACGACACAGTAAAAATTGCAACAGTCGGGCAGGTTGAAGCAAAAATCCAGCATTCAAGGATCATCACAGGCAAAAGACTTGGATTCCAGTTCAATTCCGACGATGTCCTTCCCGACACACCCAAAGAAACCTGATGTGGCGCAGGCGGAAAACATATAATAGATCCGCATTGCCAGTACTGCTTCTGGCACTAACTTATTATATGATCGCCCCGGAAACCTGTGCACAGTCAGGAACTGATCTCCTTCTTAAAAACCAACCCCTGTCTTTCTTACCCACTCCTTCCATAAATGCACTTGAGGTAGTCAGCCTGGCTGGTGAAGTCAGCGAACCTGTTCTCCATTCGTCAATGCATACCGGCGAAAGCTATTTACATATTTACGACTCGCTGAGAAGCAAGGCTTCGAGGTTCATTCTTACGAAAAAACTGTACGACCTGCTTATTGTATCGCCTCAGCAGGCTCCGGCAGTAAGGATCACCGAAACCAGCCGGCATCCTTTCGAGGCATGGTCGGGAAAAACAATTTCAGGCATAAAGATCCAGAGGCTGGGTGTATTTGGTACAAACATTAATAACCCGATAGTATATAATCCCACACGGGCAGAGGTTTTCCTTAACAAGACCCATATAAGCACCAATGAGCTGATAATAAGGAATAACCTGCTCTTCAGCGTTGGCGACACCGTCTCGCCACTGACGATGAGTGATAATGAAAGGCTGCTGAGAGAGCTTCCTTTTATCGACGAATCACGGATCGTTATAATACCTGTATCAAACGACAGTGTTGA
>JAKLFN010000392.1 GCA_022711195.1 Bacteroidota bacterium | reverse complement strand
CGATAAATTCCGGCTTCTGCAAAGTCGACTTCAACAGGATGTCCTGATCCGGTCAGTTTAAGACGAAGTATTGAATAGCCATAGCCTTTAAGGGTTATATCGAGCCGGGAGGGAAGGCTCGATGATGCCGTTTCCCCTCCCGGGAGGTTGGTATAAACAACCGGATAGCTGATGGTGGTATCCAGTTCCTTTGACAGGGAGTTGAGATACCATAAAACGAAGGTCAGCACCAGGAAAAAAGTGAAAATAAGGATGTTTCTGTTGATCCTTAAAAATCCTTTTTCATGAAGGTCTCCCGGCCGTTTACCATCATTTCTTTCCATGGACCATATTTCTTATTCCTTCGCCGGCTGTTCTTCGACAGTCGGATCTTTCATCACGGCGTTTTTATCGATTTTAAGCTTTACATCGCCTCCGGCATCCATCATGACAAAATTGTCTTTCACCTCCAGTATCCTTCCATAGATACCGCCATTGGTTACAACCTTGTCGCCTTTTTTCAATGAGTTCCTGTAATTTGTCATTTCTTTCTGCTTCTTCATCTGAGGTCTGATAAAAAACAGATAGAAAACTACGAATACGGCAACAAGCATAATAAGGCTTACCGTCATGTTTCCGCCTTGTGCGGCGCCTGTTCTGGCAGGCTGAGTCTGTAAAAATAAATAAGCAAAACTTGTCATCTGATTATAAATTAATTGTTATTAATTACTTCTGCTTTAATCTGTAGCATCATCACCGGTGTTACGGCATTCGACTGAACGGTTATCGTTTTTGTCTGTGTGCCATCACGCCCCGACGTATCAAAGACTACTTCGATGGATCCATCCGATCCCGGAGCGACAGGGCTCCTTTCATATTTTGGAACTGTACATCCGCAGCTTGTTACCGCCGAGGTCACTATCAGGGGAACAGTACCTGTATTCCTGAAAGAAAAGATACAACCTACCTTCTCGCCCTCATTTACTTTTCCGAAATCGTGGACCAGCGATACGAACGTAATGACTGCTTTCCCGGTGTCGGAAGCCTGAGTTTCCGGACCTTTATCATTTTTACCGGTATTTCCTGCGCATCCTGCAATAAGAAGGACGAGCATAGTTGTTATCAATGACAGATATGTCTTCATGCCATTTATATGTAAACTAATTACTGTCATCATTGCCTTCTCCGACAAGTCCTCTTCCGAACTTTTTGATCAGGCCTTTTTCACGCATCTCCCTGACAATATTATCAAGGATACCGTTGACAAATGTACTGCTTTTTGATGTACAGTAATACTTTGCTATTTCGATGTATTCGTTAAGTGAGACTTTAACGGGTATTTCGGGGAACGCCTGTACCTCGGTGATAGCCAGCTGCATAACCAGAGTATCCATGAGGGCTATACGATCAACTTCCCAGTTTGTAGTGTTCCGGTCTATAATCTCTGTGTTCTCCTTCATATTCAATACAGCTTTTCTGAAGAGAACCTTAACAAAATCCTTGTCCTCTTCGTTTTTGAAGAGCGGCATAAGCGGTGCCTGGTCGTCGGAGTCGGATTTGAATTTCTTCAGTGTTTTCTCGATCATTACGAGAACATATTCCATGTCGTCGTTCCAGTAGATACTCTGCTCCTCAAGGCAGTTCAGAAGATCATCGGAGGCTGCAAAATACTCTGTAATGAGTGATGATATGAATTTTTTTTCAGAGCTGTAATTTTTGTCCTGCGAGTTCATGTACCTTACGTAGGGCTCCCAGGTGGCGAGGTTGTTATATAGCTGGCGGGGTACATGTGGATGGTTTACCCATGTGAGCTTTGATGCTGAGAGGTACCTTGCCAGCGACGAATTTGCCCTCAGCTGGGCTATCAAGGTGTTTTCAACAAACCTGAGGTTGGGATTAAGATCTTCAGGCGAGGGCATATTCTTCCGCCTTGCCTGTTCTATCTTTTCTGTGGCTATATCGGCTATTTCAATAACAAGCAGCAAGAGATAATGATAGAGATCATAGGTTTTGCCCAGACTGAACATCAGCTCCTTTTCGGCTTTGGCCAGATCGTCATCCTCCCTGCGGTTAAAAGCATATAAGGTCATCAGGGCCTTAATGCGCAATAATCTTCTGCTTATC
>JAKLFN010000391.1 GCA_022711195.1 Bacteroidota bacterium | reverse complement strand
CTCTGGGTATAGGATTTTTCATCGGTCTTATCTCGCTTTATGCCACCATAAAAAGAAAAGATATCTATTTTCATATCGACGACGAAATAATTGAATTCCGCTATGGCATATTCAGGCCTAAAAAATATTCCTTTCAATGGAACAATGTCAAAAAGCTCGTATTGCCTCACCGCGAACGAAAAGTAAAACTTATGTTCGCTGACGGGACATCTTTCATCATTGACCTTTCATATATTCAGAGAAAGAGATCCATACTTATCCGTAAGCATCTTTTTCATATGGCAAAGTCAAAAAATATAAGCGTAATTACTGTGATCAGCCTGCTTCACCACAAACATCAGAATTGAAAATATTGATTTCTGAAATACACGGGTGAAAAACATATAAATAAGAAGAGCCGTTCCAGAACAGAACGGCTCATTTTCTAATAACCCTAAAACTAACCTAACCTATGAAAAAAACCTCTATATTATCTTTAACAAATATCGTGCCAAATCCTGTACAAAGATAAATACGTTTTCTGATTCAAAAAAATATTTTATGCTAAATAGCTGAAAATTAACATTTATTTAATATTCTGTTAATTTATTTTAGAGAATCCCTTAACTCCTGATAAATATATCTCAGTTTGAACCGATTACCCTGTTAAAGAAAGTTAAAGAGAAAAAAGTACAAAGACATATAGTTGTACTTTTGCATTAGCATGAAGCAAAGGACCATCTTTTTACTGGCGGTTTTCTTTTTTCTGGTCATCACCGGAATAATTTTCATCCAGCTCTACTGGATAAATAATGCCATTGCCATGACCGATCAGCAATTCCGTACCGATGCCAATAAAGCTCTCGAGACTGTTGTTCTCGACCTTGAAGAACAGGAGCTTATAAATAATATAATTGAACAGATTGATGTGACCAGCACCGATTCTGTAACCGCAGTCTATCCTGCAAACTCCCCTCTTGTCAGGAAGCTGAGGGGATTTTCACCAAATTCTGAACTTCTGGCGGCTTACGGATTTGATTCTGAGAATGAACCCTTTACAATTACAAGCGCAGGCCAGAAAATAGTTATTTCTGCAGAAGATATGAATGCATATTCTCTCCCCTATGAAATAACCGAAACTTCAGCATTATCATTAACTGCAGAGCTGAAAGGGCGCGTTACAAATAAAATAGTATTTCTTGAAAGGATAATGGATAAGATCCTTTCAGAAACTCCCGAAATAATGGAAAGGATCGACACCGACGTACTGAGAAAATCGATAAGATCGTCGCTGAATAATGTCGGAATCAACCTCGACTTTGAATTCTCCATCCGCTCGGGAAATTCAGGGATAATATGGAAAACACCGGGATTCACAGATATGCCGGGCACAAGCAAATTCATAATACAACTCTTTCCAAATGATCCTCTGCCTGGCCAGAATCAGCTGGTAATGTACTGCCTCCAGGAAAAACAGTATAAATTTGAAAGGATCGGATCCCTGGGAATGCTATCACTGGTATTTACCCTTATGCTCCTTATCCTTGCTACCGGAACATTTATTGTTATTTTCAGGCAGAAAAAGATATCGGAGATCAGGAGCGACTTCATAAATAATATGACACATGAACTGAAAACTCCCATATCCACTATATCACTCGCCTCTCAAATGATGGCTGACAGATCAATTCCTGATGAAAATAAAAACTTCGACAACCTTGCTAAGGTAATCTCCGATGAGAGCATCAGGTTGAAGATCCTCGTGGAAAAGGCTCTCCAGATGGCTATCTTCGAAAAGACAAGGATGAAGCTTAACCTTACACTGACAGATATACACAGGCTTCTATCAGGCGTAATAGAGACCTTTTCTCTTCAGCTGAAAAGTACACAGGGCAGGATCGAAACCGATTTCAAGGCTTCTCCTCCGTATGTCCTGGTCGATGAGATACATTTCCTGAATGCTGTCTCCAATCTGATCGATAACTCGATCAAATACTCAGGCAGCAAACCGGAAATAACTATTTCAACCAGGAACTCTAAAAAAGGACTTGCAATCATTATTGAGGATAAAGGTATCGGCATCAGCAAAAAAGAACTGAAAAGAATATATGATAAGTTTTACAGGGTCC
>JAKLFN010000390.1 GCA_022711195.1 Bacteroidota bacterium | reverse complement strand
TAAGGGCTGAAGAAGGAAGTTATGATAATCACTTTCTGCCGGTTGTCAAAAGACTTTGTAACCTCGAGAATGTGGCTTTTACCGGTGTCAAGGAGGAAGGATCTGCATCATTCATGGTCGGGACCATTGAGTATTATATCCCGCTGGGGCAGAAAATTGATATAAATGCTGAAAAGGCAAGGATCAGGGAAGAGCTTGAATATCAAAGAGGATTTCTGGCCTCAGTAATGAAAAAACTTGACAATGAGAGATTTGTCCAGAACGCTCCTGAAAATGTTCTTATGCTTGAACGAAAGAAAAAGAGTGATGCAGAGTCGAAAATAAGATCGCTTGAGGAGAGCCTTAGTGCATTGACTTCGTGATAATATAATTGTCGTTGACGGGAATAAGCTCCCATCCGTTGTTCAGCACCAGGTGCCATCCATCGCCTTCAGCACGGTTTTTTTCGGTTTTATAGCCCCTGGAGGTTATCCTGATGAGCTTGAGATTGTTTGATACCAGGCAGCCTCCCTTTTCAACTGTAAGCTTGCCCCAGTTGTCTGATATCCTGATCGCTGAATAGAGTGTCCCGAGTGTATCCATAGGGTGAATATCGGAATCCTCGAAGTCAAAATATGGACTTATAAGTTCAAGAAGCACTACCGGTTTCTCCGTAAACGTGCTGATCTGCCTGTGAATCCTTTCCCTTATGTCAGCTTCTCTTTGTTCTTCTTCCAACTTTATAATATCAACATCATAATTCAGCGCCAGGCTTCCGGCCACATCGCGGCATACCTCCGGCAGCTGAATACCATAAATTCTCTTCACTTCGTCAGCGAGGTCAAAGCTCTCCGAACGGATTATTTTAAAATCAAATCCTCTCCTGTAAAGAAGATTGGCATATAGGGCCCCAGTTATGGATCCATATGATCTTGTATAAGAAGGATATTTATATACCCTGTCGAGATATTCTGAAAGCTTTGCCCTGTATTGTTCTTCCGAGTCAGCAGCAAGAAGTGTATACGTAAAGGTTGCAAGACCCTCATAGGTCTCAAATTTTATTTCGTCCTGTTTATACTTCTGGTAGAATTCCCGGTTTGCTCCCTTAAAAACCAGTGCATCCCTTATTGCCAGCTGCAATTCTTCTCCTTCTGTATCCAGAGTCTTTTTCAGCGCTTTCCATTCGAGCTTAATCCAGAGCCGGGCATTTTTTTCATCCATATTAACAGTATTATACCCTGAGGATGTAAAGCCTGTTGATTGCTGGAAACAATGAAACAGACCGTGGATAGCCCTGTTTACGAGCCTGAATTCATCTTCCGGTACAGGGATCGGCGCCAGTGCATAAACGGTTCCGCCATAGGTAATACATGTATTGCTGATAAGAAGCTCTTTCGGATAGGTACCAATATAGACTCCATCCTTTTGCTTAAGAAGACCTTCCTTGTCAGGATGGCTGGCAACAATTTTTCTTGTAGTACGGTCGACATACATTACCGGACCGGAGAGGTTTTTTCCCCACAGGCTTCCGTTATCCCTGTTGCAGGCTTCCTCGACCTTCCTGAAATAATTAATTGCCAGTTCAGGAGTAAGATATATTTCCTCCTGTTTCTGACTACAGCCAGCCAGAAACAACAGGAAAGCCATGTATATTAGCCTGTTCATCATCCGGAATTCTTTCTGATTCAAAAGTAACAAAAAATATTTCAATCCTGAACAGTCCGGGTTTGCAGGTGGCAGATTATGACTTTTAGCATTTTCATTAAGTTTTAAATCCTTACTTTTACCGGCTCTAAATCTTCTTTTCAATGGCAAACAATGATGTGCTGATGAATCCAAATGAACTGGTAAGGTTTCTTCAGAAGCCGGCCGCTGATTTTACCCGCGATGATATTGTGAGGTTCATTGAAGCCAGGGGTATCTCTATGGTGAATTTCAGGTATCCTGCCGAAGACGGCAGACTGAAGACACTAAATTTTGTGCCTCACAGCAGGGAGCACCTTGTATCAATACTCACTGCAGGTGAACGTGTCGACGGATCAAGCCTCTTTTCATTCATCGAATCGGGATCGAGCGACCTTTATGTCATTCCCCGGTACAGGACTGCCTTTATGAATCCTTTCGCCGAAACGCCGGC
>JAKLFN010000039.1 GCA_022711195.1 Bacteroidota bacterium | reverse complement strand
CGACGCCTGACGCCTGACGCCTGACGCCCGAATTATTTCTATCTTTACAGCTTCACCTCAAAAAATATGAGAGCAACAGTAAAAAAATCTGCGACCCTGATCGAGTTTCTTACGGAGCTCTATCCCGATTCTCCCCGCACAAGGATAAAGAAACTTCTGCAGAGCGGAACCATCCGTATAAATGATAAGCCGGTAACACTTCATTCTTACTCCCTGAAGCCGGGAGATGTTTTTTTAATAAACAAGGAAGCAGGTATTGCTGCAAAAGCCGGATTGCCGTTTGCTGTCTTATTTGAAGATGAGGATGTTATTGTCGTGGATAAACCGGCAGGTATCTCTACATCAAGCACCGATGGCAGCCTTAACATACAGGAAATATTGTCACTTTTTCTGAAAAACAGGAGCAAAGGCCGGACAAGAGCACATGTGGTGCACCGCCTCGACAAGGAAGTATCCGGGGTACTTCTGTTCGCAAAATCCCAGGAGATAATGGACACAATAAAAGAGCGTTGGCAGGAGACAGAGAAACACTATTACGCGCTGGTTGAAGGAACACCAAAAGAACCTGAAGGAACTATCCGCAGCTGGCTCTATGAAGATAAATCACAGAAAGTCCATTCAGGGGCCGAACGCCCTGGAGCAAAATATTCCGTGACAAACTTTAAGACATTAAAGCAGGTCGGTAATAACACCCTGCTTGATATAAAGACTGATACAGGACGCAAAAACCAGATACGTGTTCACCTGTCTGATATTGCCTGTCCGATAGTCGGCGACAGGAAATATGGTGCTTCTGCGGAATTTAAGCGAAGGGTCAGACTCCATGCATACTCGCTGTCATTTCCACATCCTGTGACAGGAAGGGAGGTAATTGTAAAATCGCAGATGCCGGCGGGTTTTCTCTCACTTAAGCTTAAAGACGAAAGATATAAGTAAAGGGCGCAGGGGTGCAGGGGTGCAGGGGCACAGGGGTGTAAGGGCGCAGGGGTGTAGAGGTACAGAGGCGCAGAGGCGCAGAGGCTCAGGGGCGCAGGGGAACAGAGGCTCAGGGGCACAGAGGCACAGGGGTGTAGAGGCACAGGGGCGCAGTGGTACAGCTGTCAGGGTTTCACAATTTCCGAAAGGAATTTATCGGTTTCATTTTGAACGCTCTGCCAGTCCTTCGACCTGATGTACGATGCAATTACATGAGCCCCTGTTTCCGGGAATGCCATTTTTCTCTTCATATCCGGTGGTGTTCCGAGCTGTTCGAACATCTCAAGCATGGCAGGCACCGAAACGGTTTTGTCCTGTTCTTCTTCATTCTTATAATAGTATGCAAGGAACACCGGGCACATGACCTTCTCAAATGTCTCCGCCTTCATCGTGTTTGTAACAAGATCCTGAAGAGCTACCAGCGCCTCCAACCTATACTCCATAACCCAGTTCCTGGCATGATCCTCGCCTGAGGGTTCGAATTTCGCTGTCAGGCCTTTCTTTACCTTTCTGCCAACCTGCAATCCCCATGGATTGTCGAGAATTGCTGCTCCTTTGTCGTATAGAGCAACACATGGTGAATAGAGGACGATGGCTTTTATTTCAGGATGCCTCGAGGCAAGGAAAAGTGTTAAGGCACCTCCCGCAGATGTTCCTATTACTATTACTTCGTCGCCGATCCTTTTTGTGATTTCCAGAGCTCTTTCGGCCGATATGAAATAATTTTCTGCAGTAAGATTTATCATTGTGCTGTCGCCGGCATCGATACCATGTTCTGAGAGCCTTGAGAGATACAGGTTGGCATTATATTTCTTTGCCAGGTTTCGATGAACGGGTTCTCCTTCAGCCTGGCTTGCCGAAAAGCCATGAAGGTACAGTATGGCAACCTTAGTCTTCTGCTTAACCGCCGTGTCGGCCCACACTATCCTGGCTTCGTTGCCTGGTCTTAATCCTTTTACGGCTGATTCACTTTCATTAACCATCTTTTCGAGTTCTGCCAGCGATCCCGGCAGATTGAAGTCAGGAGTGGTAAAATCCGGTTTTGACGGTTGAGGACCCGATAAATAGATTATCACGGCCAACAATATTATTCCTGAAAGCCATTTTGCTGTTGTCTTCATAATTGTCATATATTTGGCCCTTAAATTTAACAAGAATGAAGGGTACCGCCAACGATCTGGGGGTGGAAAAAGTGGGTAAGCTGCTTTTAAATTATTCTTTACCGGCAATAATCGCCACGGCAGCCGCCTCAGTTTATAATATCATCGACAGGATATTCATTGGTCAGGGTGTTGGCCCTCTTGCCATCTCAGGTCTCGCGCTTACCTTCCCTCTGATGAACATAACTGCAGCTTTTGGGTCGATGGTCGGAGTAGGGGCAAGCGCCATGGTTTCAATACGGCTCGGGCAGCACGACAGGAAAGGTGCAACACTGATCCTCGGCAACGCTGTGATGCTGAACCTGATCTTTGGGATAACCATCGGGCTTCTGGTTTTTATCTTCCTAGAGCCGATTCTTTATGCTCTTGGTGCCAGCAGGGATACTCTTCCTTTTGCGAAGGAGTTTATGCAGGTCATTCTGATAGGAAACGTATTCACACATCTTTATTTAGGGCTTAACAATATCATCAGGGCGTCTGGTTACCCGGGCAAGGCTATGATCATTACCCTGACAACCGTTGTGGTAAATCTTGTTCTTGCCCCTCTCTTCATCTTTGTGTTTGACTGGGGTATCCGAGGGGCAGCGCTGGCAACGGTGATTGCACAGGCCGTGGGGACGGTTACAGCTGTTATTCATTTCACAAGGCTTGATAGTTTCGTCCGGTTTCTGCCGGGTTACATGAAACTGAAGAAAGTGATAATCGGAGATATTATTTCTATCGGGATGTCAAATTTCCTGATGCTGTTATTCGGAAGCCTCGTCATTTCGATCTTCAACCTCAGCCTTAGAAAATACGGGGGTGATTATGCCATTGGAGCATTCGGTATTATTTCCAGCATAGCAAACCTTGCTGCCATGGTTGTGATCGGATTCAACCAGGGAATGCAGCCAATCGTCGGTTATAACTACGGTGCACAGAAAATTTCCCGGTCGCTCAGGGCTTTTAAGCTGACAGTCTTTGCTGCCACCTGCGTCACTACTTTCATGTTCCTACTGGCAGAGATCTTTCCCCGAACTATTGCTTCTGCATTTACAAATAACGACGAACTCATTAACCTGGCAGTGATGGGCATGAGGCTTAATCTTATGCTGTTCCCGATAGTGGGGTTCCAGATTGTGACTGCCAGCTTTTTCCAGTCTATCGGCAAGGCACGGTTTTCGATATTCCTGTCGTTATCGCGGCAGGTGCTCTTCCTGATCCCCGCACTCTTAATCCTTCCTCATTTCTGGACGCTCAAGGGAGTATGGCTGGCCGGGCCTGTTGCAGATTTCGCCTCTTCGCTGCTGACACTCATCGTCCTAAGGTGGCAGCTCGGAAAATTGAAAAAGATTATTTAGTTTTATCTGATAATGATGAATCAGCTTCCACAAATTCTGAAAGCCCTCGAGTTCGCCGCAGTGCGTCACCGGAAACAATTCCGGAAAGGAAGGGACAAATCACCTTATATAAATCATCCTATCCAGGTTGCAAACCTGCTTGCGGGTGAAGGCGGCGAGCATGATGCTGTCCTTCTGACAGCCGCAATCCTTCACGATGTGGTTGAGGATACCGTAAACGGGAAAAAGGAAAAGAAGAAACTCGTTGACCTGATTCGGCACGAATTTGGTGAAGAGGTTCTTTCTGTTACCCTGGAAGTAACAGATGATAAGAGCCTTGGGAAAAAAGAACGTAAGCGCCTTCAGGTGGAACATGCTCCATACCTGTCGGTAAAAGCGAGGAAACTGAAGCTTGCCGACAAGATCATGAATGTTAAGGATGTGACCAGCAACCCTCCCCGCAGATGGCCGCTGGCCAGGATCATAAGATATCTCGACTGGTCAGAACAGGTGGTTGCAGGAATAAGGGGTGTAAATCCCAAACTTGAATCCTTATTTGACCAGGCACTGGAGGAGGGAAGATCTAAATACTCGCCCCGCCGGTAGAGCACCCCCGAGCGCTCCTCCTGACTTTCAAGGTTAATGATTTGTTAATTCTCTGATTTGCAGAATAAAATCAATTTTCAATTGTCTATCTCTTAAACAGCATGATCTGACGGCTTCGTCAGATAGTGTTAAAGAAGAGAAGTTTTTAACTTAAATAAATTGAAAATGAAAAACAGAGGAATAATTGCAGTAATAATGCTGGTGTTGATGACAGCAGCGGTTTTCCCGGTCAGCGCACAGCGCGGGATGGGAGGGATGAGACCTGATTCTGCCACCATGGGCAGGATGAGAATGGAACACAGATTTGTACAACCCGGTTACGGACAGATGGGCATGAGGCATGAATTTTACCAGCCTGGCAGAAGCATGAACAGGACTCCCGGATTCAGACCGGAATATCCTGGCTTCCGGCAGCAGTTTCCGGGAATGAGGGCAATGGAGAACATCCCGAACCTCACCGACAAACAGAAAAAGGATATTGCCGACCTGAAGGGAAAGCAGATGGCAGAAATGGAAAAACTCAGAATTGACATGCAGTCAAAGATGAAAGAGCTCAGGGAATCTCACAAGGCAAAGGTAATGGGACTGCTGACTCCCGAGCAGAAGAAATGGGTTGAAGAGAATACTCCGAAACAACCTGCAAAATAATTAATTGTACAGGTTGAATCATTGATGAGAGCGGATCAGATACCAATTTTCCAGGTTCCCTTTTCAAGGAAAGCTTCTATAGTCTGACGTTTGGCTTTATTAAGAAGGTTGGAATGTGACAGTTTCAGCCTTCTTGAGTATTCTCCCAGGCTTATTATTTCTTTACCTTCAAGATAGGCCAGTCGTTTGTGATAACTGTTTGTGAGGGCTTTGAAAAGGATATCTTCCATAATTTCCGTTTTCTCCTCTAGGTCAAATTCACTGAATGCTTCATAATACTTCTGTCGGTCGATAAACTTGATATTTACCGGGACATAACCCTCGCGCACAAGCAGATAATTTATAATCACCCTGCCGATCCTTCCATTACCATCAATGAAGGGATGGATATGCTCAAATGTCAGATGAAGTCTTGCCAGCCTTTTGATGATGGTTGTGTTATCGAATACTGCCTTATAGCTGTAGAGCATCCCGGTAATCATCTCCTCAACCCGCTCCGGAGGTGGTGCAATATATGTACCGACTCTCACATACTCTCCCGGCTGTCTGAACCGGCCAGCTACTTCACTGTTAATGTTTGTCATCAGCATTTTATGAAGTAGAAGCATCATTTCGATATCCAGGTCTTTCTCTGATGCTTTCCCTGAGATGTATCCGACAACCCTTGCCAGGTTCCTGGCTTCGAAAATTTCTCTCTCGTTAATGTACCTGTCAAGAGCTACCTGTTCAAGGATCTTTTCAGTCTCCTCAAGGGTAAGGGTGCTGTTCTCTATGGCATTTGAGTTGTAAACATGTTCAGGAACTTCAGCCTCGTCAATAATCCTGACCAGTGACTCCCTTCCAGAGAGATTACTGAAGTATCTTTCCCGGTATGCTGCTATTTGTTTTAACATGGTAGCGCCGTAGTTTTGATTGCAATCAGACAAAGATAATAAAAAAATAATAGGTATTCACGAAATGGGATATAAAATCGTGAATACTTACCATATTATACCTTATATTCACGAAAAGCACTATAATTACGTGAACTTTAGAACTATAGTATAAACACCCGGAGCCGGCATTCAATCCTTCTGTTCGAGTCTGATACATAACTCTTTCTGCAGTACTTTTCCGTAGCCCGGAATGCCGGCCTGAAATCATGTACATTTTACATTCAGCTATCCCGGCTTTACTTCTGACAACCGCTGTCACGGTTAAGCAGCTTATATTTGTATAATAACTTAACTCACGGTAAAATGAAAAAACTTTTCTTACTGCTGCTTATTGTGATTGCTCTTCCTTCATTCGGGCAATCCAAAGAGGATTCGCTTGCCATTAAGAAAGCTACCCTCGACTATATCGAAGGATGGGCAACCGGAAATGTAGAACGCATCCAGAATTCTGTTTCTCCTGAGCTCTCGAAACGAAGAGTTGCTGCAACAGGTGAATTTGTCTATATCCAGGATATGAGCCGTTCACTTCTTTGCATGTCAGCTCTCGGAAATGCCAAAGGGGTACGCATGCCGGACCTTACTCCAGGTACAGACCTTGCTCCTGAAATTAAGATCCTCGATATTGACGGAACTAATGCCAGCGTAAAAACCTGGAATGCAAAATATGGTTTTTTCGATTATATCCATCTCTCAAAGGCCGGAGGAAAATGGATGACCGTGAATGTGTTGTGGGACATGAATAAGAAGCCCTAGAACAACCTGGCCCACAGCCTCTTTCCTTTTTATACTTTAAGTACAACAGGTACTCAAAAGAAGCATACTCTTCTTAACATTTTACCTGTACGTGGCATACTTTATCCGGAATTAGTTACCTTGTACTCGTAACCCAATTCGTTTTACCATGCAACAGGGAAATAAGATCATTCTCATCCTTGGGATCATTGCAATAGCAGCAGGGATATTTGTTTTTATCGAGGCAACATCATACCAGAAGAAAGCTGTCCTGACCGAAGGCAAGGTTGTTCATGTGCTGGGCTCCTCTTACCGGATCCAGTATTTTACAAAGGATGGGCAGGAAATGATCAAATATGGCTCCCAGAAAAATAACCGTCGTCGCGAAGGCGATAGCGCAAGTGTCTGGTACCTGCCGGAAAATCCTGACAAAGCCAGGTTCACTGATGGCAGAAGAAGCGGTAAGAATGTAATTATTGCAGGTGCTTTCTGTATCCTGTTGGGGATCTATCCCTTGTTTCAAAGGAAGAAAGCAAATTCCGGACCTGCACGATAATGCAGAAGCTTAGCCTGAGATCTCCTGCCCGCTTCAACGAAGCCTATTCAGAGTTAGCCTTTCTATGTTAAGAGTTCTGAAATGAGAATTAAGAATTACGAATTCAAGGCACGGGTAGATGATCTTCAGCTTTATGAAAAGAAGCTTCTGACACTTGATCCTCAATTCAGAGGCACTGATCATCAGACCGATACATACTTTAATGTTAAGCGGGGCCGTCTTAAATTACGTGAGGGTAACATTGAAAATGCTCTTATAAACTACGACAGGGAAGATATTGCAGGATCAAAGAAATCTGATGTAATTCTATACAGGCAGGTGCCCGATATCGCATTGAAGGAAATACTTGAGAGGCAGTTTGGGATCAGGGTAGTCGTACGAAAGATCAGGAAGATATATTTCGCAGGAAATGTTAAAATCCATTTTGACGAGGTTGAAGGACTGGGCAGCTTCATTGAAGTGGAAGCGATAGACGAGAAAGGTGAACTGACAACCGATCAGCTCAGGACACAGTGCAACAATTATCTTGGCTTCTTTGGTTTGACGCGCGATCAGCTTGTTGACAGATCGTACAGCGATCTGCTTGAAGAATAACCAGTATCATATCGGCAAATAAAGAAATTACATTTCCTCACTCTTTTTTGAATCGATAACCTTTAAGAGATCCTGGATGAACTTTTTTGTTTTCTTCTCAGACCCGTTTTCATCGGAAGGATTTCCCTCAGCATCAAAAGCCTTTTCAACATTCGGAACTATGAAAACGTTTGAAACAGTAGCAGCACCCATTTTCCACAGGATGAACTGAAGAGAAGTAATTACTCTTGACCCTCCTAATATGCCCTGCGATACAGTCGCAAATGCGACAGGTTTATTTACCCACTCCTCCGTTAACAGATCAATTACATTTTTCAGGCTTGCCGGAAAGCTTCCGTTATATTCTGGAGTTACTATGATTATTCCACTTGCATTTTTTATCCTGCCGGCAAACTCAATGGTTCTGACTGATGGTTTATCTTGATTTACAAGTCTTTCCTCAAACAAAGGGAAATCATACTCTTTGAGGTCTGCTATTTCAGATGCCGGAAAACCGTTCCGGGTAAGATATTTTTGAAACCAGATCGCCACACGGTGACTGTTTCTTCCCCGTCTGACACTCGACGATATGATAAGGATATTTTCTGTTTTCATCTTTTATGCTGATTCTTTCCTGAAATTACCTGATGTAATATAAACAATACTCCTGTCAGGAGAAAAGGAGAGATGATTATCAGTGAACCGCTGTTGCCGGAAAAGGCCTTGAAGTATACTGCCATGGCGACAGAAAGAACGATAAACACAATTCCTCCGGTAATCTCATATTTCCACGCAAAGATCAATGCGGCGATAAGGATGAAAGAAGGGATATTGTGTATAAGAAATCCTATTATTTTTTTCCCTGGTGAATCTCCGCCTGTCAAAGCATCAAGTGAAAACAACATGATGAACATGATGGAAACGATTCCCAATATCCTCGGTAGCCAGAAAAGAATCTTTTTTAACATTTCAATAGTGGTATATATTCAAAGTTATGAAACTTCAGGAAAACAGTTGATTCTTGCATGTGTAAATATTAATACTTATTTTGCATTGGATGATTAATTTAAAAACTATGAATATGAAAATATCAGTCCGAAATAAAAGGTACTTTCAGCTTGCAGCAGGAATCATTCTGCTTTTTAATATAGTGCCTGTTACGGCACAGAATAGTTACGAATGGCCCATTTTCCACGGGAGTGACCAGACTAACAGGTCGCCGGAGACGGGCCTGTTAAAATCATGGCCCGAAGAGGGACCGGCGCTTATACAGACTATTTCAGGTATTGGAGAGGGGTATAGTTCTGTGACTATTGCAGGAGGAATGCTATTCACTGCCGGTTCAGTGGAGAGTCAGCCTTATGTCTTTGCATTTGACATGAACGGTAAGCTTTTATGGAAGAAACCTGTTGGCCAGGCCTGGACTACAACAATGTCGTGGGCAAGTTCATATACAGGCACAAGGAGCACACCTACATATGATAAGGGCAATATTTATTTCCTCGGCGAAATGGGTCTTCTGATTGCCCTGGAGGCAAAAACAGGAAAGGAACTCTGGCAGCGCGATCTTGCCAAAGATTATGAAGCTCCCCTGACTGACTACGGCTACTCAGAATCGGTACTTGTCGATGGTAACAGGCTTTATGTGAGGCCGGCAGGGAAGAAAGGACACCAGGTCTGCCTCGACAGGAATACCGGAAAACAGATTTGGGCCAATACAACGATCCCGGGAGCCGAAGGGTATACTTCGCCGGTGGTCAGGGATATAGGAGGCATACGCCAGCTTTTTGGAAGCAGCTCTGTTTGTTATTACGGAGTCGATGCACTCACCGGACGCCTTCTCTGGAAAGTCGATGCAGTGAACCAGCAGTCACTCAACATAAATAATGTGATAGTCAATGGTAACAACATATTTATTTCTACAGGCTATGGCCTCGGATGTATGCTTTATAAGCTGAATGTTAAAGGGACCGAGGTGATCCCGGAAAAGATATGGAGCAATTCGCTGATGGACAATAACCATGGCGGGGTGGTTTATGATAATGGTTTTGTTTATGGTTCAGGCAGCAGGACCCGGGGTTGGCATTGTGTCGATTTTATGACCGGTGATCTGAAGTGGAAATCGACCACCGATGAAGGGTCAATTACTTACGCCGATGGAATGCTTTATGCCCTCGACCAGCGTGGCACATTAAGGCTTCTGAAAGCAACACCTGAGAAATATGAGGCTGCAGGCAGCTTCAGGCTTCCTTCGGGAGGAAAGGGAAATTACTGGGCCCATCCTGTCATCTGCAATAAGAAGCTCTACATCAGGCACGATGATAAGATATTTGTGTATAAGGTTGGAAGTTGATGCCAGATGGCACCATACGGAGGAGCCGATAGTTAAAAATGACAGCAAATTTTTCTTAAGCGACGTCTAACTATTATCCTTCCCGCTGTTTTTCTTTCTTCTGAACTTTCTGTTGCGACTGTTCCTGAATCCCCGCTTCTCATTCTTGCCTTCATGGCTGCGCTGCGGATTAACCTTTTCGTGTGTCTGTACTATAAAGGAGGGCAGCGGAGCATTATATACCTTATAACCTATCAGCTTTTCGATACGTTCCATCTTCTGATTGTCGGCCTTGCTTACAAGCGTGACTGCTGCACCTGTGGTTTCGGCACGTGCAGTGCGGCCAACCCTGTGAACATAATCCTCGGCATCCGAAGGCACATCATAATTTAAAACCAGGTCGATATCCTTGATGTCGATGCCGCGGCTCAGGACATCCGTGGCGACAAGAACACGCGTCTTTCGTATCCTGAATCTTAATAAAACTTCTTCCCTCTCTTTTTGCTCAAGATCGGAAGAAATGCCTTCTACCATGAAATCTTTCGAACGCAGCCCCTTGACTATCTCAGATACTTTTTTCTTTGTCGATGAGAAAATCAGTATGCTGGTGTAGGAAGGATTATCTGCGAGGAGACTCTTTATCAGCGGCAGCTTCTGGTCATCGCTAACCCTGTAAACAGCTTGTATCACTCCATCGGCAGGTTTCGACATCTCAAGCGCTATCTCCATCGGATTCTTCATGACATGCTTCGAAAGAGATCTTATTTTCGGTGGCATGGTGGCACTCAGCATCAATGTCTGACGTTTCTTTGGAAGAAAAGAAATGATATGCATTATATCGTCATAGAAACCAATATCGAGCATCCTGTCAGCTTCATCAAGCACCAGGACCTCAATCTGCTTAAAGTTGACATATCCCTGGTTCAGATGTGATATGAGCCTGCCGGGTGTGGCAACAATAATATCTGCTCCTTTTGAAAGGGCTGTTTTTTCCTGGTCCCATCCACTGCCGTCACCTCCGCCGTAAACAGCTAATGACGTTATATTAAGAGTATATGAAAGCCCCTGGATCTGATGATCGATCTGGATCGCAAGTTCGCGTGTCGGTACCAGAACAAGAGAATGGGTGTGCCCGGAACGCTGCTCACAAATATGGTTCAGTATCGGGACAAGATATGCAGCAGTTTTTCCGGTGCCTGTCTGTGCACAGGCTATCAGATCGCTGCCGGTAAGTATAACGGGGATTGCTTTTTCCTGGATGGGGGTAGTCTCCCTGAAGCCCATGTACTCTATTGATTCCAGCAGCTCAGGATTCAGGTCTAATTGATCGAATAACACTAATGCGATTGAGTTTGTTTAAAAATAATATTCGGCAAAGGTAGTTAAAATGGTGCAATGGTGCAATGGGGAGAGGGTGTTACGGTGCGAAGGTACGTGGGTGTGAAGGTGCAGTTTAGTTTCGGGCGATGACTATCTTTTTTGTGTCGGCAATCTGATCGTCGATAACAAGTCTGCAATAATAGATACCCCGGGGAAGCTTTTCGCCTGAAGCATTACGGCCATCCCAGATTAGTTCATATTCCCCAGGCTCGCGCGTGAGGTCTTCCAACTTAGCTACGATCCGGCCCATTATGTCAAGGATATCTATCCTTATTTTTCCTGTCACAACAGTTTGGTAACTGATAATTGCACTGTTCTTTAATGGATTCGGATAAATCCCTGTCAATGCTGCATGAGATGATAAAGATCTTTCATCTATTCCCGTTATGGTGACCGGCCGGACTGTTATCTCATCGAGATTCCCGAAGTCGGATGTTTTCACAGCAAACCTGATATTATTGCTGAAGCCGGGTTTGAGAAATATCTGAATGCTGTCATATACCCAGGATGTCCAGACCGATGTACTCTTCATGGTAAGATCCTGCGATATGCCGTTTACTGTCAGTATTCCTGTTCTTCCGGCAGATCCAAGGGCATAACGGTATTTTAAAATATATGGCCCACCCATATACCCGCCTATATTATTGAAATCTATGTGACTGTTTGTTGTTCCGAAGTTGAAGAAGCCGGTACCGTTGAATCCTGAATTGTTGCTGTCGACAGATCCGCCGTAAATAGCTCCTTCATTTTCCTGGAGATAAGTTACTGGTCCTGCTGCCGATGTGATTTCTGAAGTCAGCTCCGATTCAGCCCCGGTTTTGTCCACTCCTGCAAGCTTATAAAACCAGTCAGCGCTGTTTGTCAGTGGTGTGTTCAGATAGCATGTATCAGTTATCAGGGATGTATTCAGTTTAGTGAAGCCTGTGCCTGAAATATTCGACCGATATATATTATACCCGTTAAAGGTACCTGTCCCGTCTTTTTTCCAGAAGAGCATTATTTTCCTGATGTCGTTGCGGGCAATGAACCCTTCCGGTGGGTCGAGGAACAGTTGTGACGTCAGATAATAGCCGGTATGAGGAGGCTGGTTATATGCCACGTTCTGCCAAGCGATTCCCATCCTGTAGATATGGTCGTGCATAAGGGTGGTGATCCTGTAGGGTGTTTCTGTTGTGGTGGTATAGATTCTGAGGGCATCATTTTCTGTTGTCCTGAATATCACCTCTTCGCGCCAGTCGCCGAACAGGTCGGCGCTCAGGCATGGTGTAGCCTTTGTACCGTTATTTGAGACAGATCCTTCGGCTGTTAAAAGATTAACAGTGCTCTCCGTTTTCCAGTCCCATTTGTCGATCCG
>JAKLFN010000389.1 GCA_022711195.1 Bacteroidota bacterium | reverse complement strand
ACTTAGCCTGGTTTTAACAGGATATTTGGTCAGCTGGGCAAGGATCTCTTTCATGGGTCTGTCCAGATCCACTTCAACAGGTTTCTCAAGTTCCGGCGCCTTTGCCGGAAGGAATCTGGCAGGGTTTTTCTCAAGCTCTTCAATGAAAATACCTTCAGCCGTGATCCTCGCTTTAATATTCCTGTCGGCGCTGCAGCTTACTCCCAGTCCTACGGGACATGATGCTGCATGGCGGGGAAGCCTGATCACCCTTACATCATGAACAAAATACTTTCCTCCGAACTGTGCTCCTACTCCATATTCATGGCAGATCTTTTCGATTTTCTTTTCCCAGCCGATATCACGAAATGCCCTGCCGCTCTCACTTCCTGTTGTGGGAATATTATCGAGGTAACCTGCTGAAGCCTCCTTCAAACATTTCAGTGTTGCTTCTGCAGAAGTGCCTCCGATGACCAGCGCAAGATGATATGGCGGACAAGCAGAGGTCCCAAGTTCTCTGATCTTCTCCTTTACAAATTTTACCAGTCCCTCTTCGGTGAGCAGCGATTTTGACTGCTGATACAGAAAAGTTTTGTTTGCTGAACCGCCCCCTTTTGTGATAAACAGGAAATCATAGGAATCACCCTCTGTTGAATAAATATCTATCTGTGCCGGCAGATTGGAGCCGCTGTTCTTTTCGTCAAACATGGTAAACGGGACAACCTGTGAATACCTGAGATTTTTTTCCCTGTAAGTTTCAAAAACACCTTTTGAAAGGTGCAAAGCATCATTTGCACCTGTCCATACCTGTTCACCCTTTTTACCAATTACTATTGCTGTTCCGGTATCCTGGCACCATGGAAGCTCGCCTTTTGCAGAAATAACTGAATTCCTGAGCATTATATATGCCACAAAACGATCATTATCTGTTGCTTCCGGATCGTCCAGGATTCTGGAGAGTTTTTCAAGATGCGACGTCCGGAGATAAAATGACAAATCCGACACTGCCGTTTTAGCGAGAAGCTCAAGACCGCGCGGGTCGATTTTCAAAATCTTCCTGCCATCAGCAACAATAACTTCAACATAATCTTTTGTAAGAATCCGGTATTGAGTAGTATCTTTTCCGCTCTGAAAAGACTTCTCATAAATGAATTCTGCCATAATACTGTTATTTTATTTTAAAAGCATTATCAATCACAGATATATTACTTGTCATTGCGAGGAGCGCAGCGATGAAGCAATCTCCTCAAAACTGAATTTTTCTTCTGCCCGAATGCCTTTGGGGCTCATTTCCAGGGTACAGCACTCATGATTTGCATCGTGCTGAAATACAAGAGTATAGTTTCCTTCAAAAGCCTCCTGCAGTAGCTGTTTCTTCTCATCAATGGTTTTCAGCGATTCAATGTCGTAGCTCATATTCCATATCAGGGGGATGTGAGCCATCGTGGGTATCAGGTCGCCTGTATATACAAGCTTTCTTCCATTATAATCTATTACAGGAATCATAAGACCGGGTGTATGCCCATAGCAGATCCTTACATCAAATCCTCTGAAGAGTTCGCCATCCTCGTCAATCAGGTTCAGCCGGCCGCTTTGTCCGATCGGTAGAATGTTCTCCTCGAGGAAGGCATCTTCTTCACGCAGGTTGTTTTTCAGTGCCCACTCCCACTGTGCACGGCTGACATGATATGCCGCATTGGGAAAGAGAAGCTCATAGCCCTCGCCTTCACTTCTGTTCCTCACGCATCCTCCGCAATGGTCGGCATGCAGGTGAGTCAGGAAAACATCGGTAATGTCGCCAGGAGCATAACCCCTGCTTTTAAGTCCTTCTATCAGCCCTTCGCCACCATGCAGGTGAACATGCCTGAAAAACCTCTCATCCTGTTTGTCGCCCCAACCCGTGTCGACAAGAATTACATGACCGTCACTCTCGACGATCAGCGAATTAAGGGTAAGTGTTATCAGGTTGTTTTCGTCAGGAGCATAAACCCTCGACCAGAGCGCCTTAGGCACCACGCCGAACATTGCGCCGCCGTCGACTTTAAAAGAAGCTATATTGAAAAGGTGAAGTTTCATCGGATTTGGTTTACAAGTAAATTTAATATAATATCTTTAAAGACTTAAACAGAATAAAACAATATTAGTTATGAAGAAAATAT
>JAKLFN010000388.1 GCA_022711195.1 Bacteroidota bacterium | reverse complement strand
AAGAAGCTGTTCTATGGCTTTTTATGGATCGCAGGTTCTGTTGCGGTAGCATTGACCTATTACGGTATTTATCAGAAACATTTCGAATCGCCGAAGGAATATGTGCTGAATCAGCAGATCGAGAGCCTTAAGCTTGAGTACGCCATCGCCAATCTTAAGCTCGATGAGTCGTTGAAGGCCCTCACAAGCCTGAAACTTTCCGACGAGGTCAGATACCGTCCTATTCTGCAAATGGACTCTATCCCCTGGTCGATAAGAAATCCAGGCTTCGGCGGCGTTGACAGGTTCAGCGACCTTAACTCATATATGAACCGCGATCTGTTAAAATCAACCATGCTGAGGATTGAGGAGCTTAAAAACATTGCAAATGTTCAGGATGAATCCTTCAACACAATCCGTGAAAAAGTCGATGAGTGGAAATTCGAAATGGATCACCTTCCTGCAATAAGTCCTGTCGACCCTTCTTTCAGGCTTGGCGACGGGTATGGTTTCCGTGAGAAGCATCCTGTCCTGGGATTTGGACGGATGCATTATGGCCAGGATTTTTCAGTACCCTCAGGAACAAAGATATATGCTACAGGCGACGGCAAGGTTATTGAATCAGGGTGGAACAGCGGTGGTTTCGGGAATCATGTTGTTATTGATCATGGTTATGGACTTATCTCAATCTATGGTCACCTGAGCGAGATCAAAGTTCCGGAAGGAATTAATGTGAACAGGGGCGACCTTATCGGTCTCAGCGGAAGCACAGGCACCTCCTCCGGCCCGCACCTTCACTACCAGATTAATAAATATGGATCACCTGTAAAAGCAACAAATTTCTTCAACAACGATATCACACAGGAAGAATTCTATGAAATGATCCAGGCCTTCGGATCAGATTCAATGTTAAGATAATCTGTTTTGATTTGATTATCTTTGCACAATTATGCCAAAATCGAGATACAGGTTTAACCCGGACTCACTGAGCTTCGACAAGGTAAAGCTCGGATTCAGAGCTGTACTTCTGCGCAGCCTGGCATACCTTGTGGGATCTCTTATTGTTGCTGTTGTCTATTATGTAATTTTTGCCGCATTCTTCGACAGCCCAAAGGAAAAAGCATTGCTTCGCGAAATAGACCAGCTGACCCTTCAGTATGAAATCATACACCGCGAAATGGACAACCTGAACAGGGTTGTCGTTCAGCTCGAGGAAAAAGACGATAACCTTTACAGAACTATTTTTGAGGCAGAACCTATCCCTGTAACTCAACGTGAAAGCGGAGTGGGAGGCATTAACCGTTACAAAGACCTGGAGGGCTATAACAACTCAAATATTGTAATTGAAACAACAAAGAAGCTCGACAACCTGAAAAAGAAAATAGTGGTCCAGTCAAAATCCTACGAAGAACTCTACGACCTGGCCCGCAGAAAAGAGGAGATGCTGGAATCCATACCTGCCATAATGCCTATCTCCAACAAGGACCTCACCCGCACAGCCTCCGGATTCGGACCAAGGGTTCACCCTATCTACAAGATCATTAAGTTTCACGCAGGGATGGATTTTACAGCACCCACAGGTTCGGAAATATATGTTACGGGCAACGGAACTATCGAGGCGGTAAATTCATCAGCAAGGGGACTGGGGAAACATATAATCGTTGATCATGGTTTCGGATATAAATCGATATATGCTCATCTCGACGATTTCAATGTAAGAAGAGGACAGAAAGTGGAACGGGGAGATGTTATTGGATTTGTCGGTAATACAGGGACATCAGTGGCTCCGCATCTTCACTATGAGATAAAGCTCAACGGAAAAAATATTGATCCGGTTAACTATTATATGAACGACCTGACAGCTGCTGAATATGACAAGATGATAGAAATAGTGTCCAAAACAGGGCAATCATTTGACTAGGCTTCCAGGCTTCCCATGAAAAAATACTTTTCTTCCCTGATAATATTAATATTGCTGACAATCAGTGTTTTTTCGCAGTCTGATACCATCCTGAAAGATACCACTCTCTGCCGAAAAGAGATCATAATTACTGGAGTTGGCGATATAATGCTCGGAAGCTCTTTCCCTTCAACACGTTTCCTCCCTCCTCATGACAATCCGCTTCTTCTTCTCGGCGACCTTGCCGACACACTGGCTTCATC
>JAKLFN010000387.1 GCA_022711195.1 Bacteroidota bacterium | reverse complement strand
ATCGATGCTTCACCGGCAATCTGACCAAGTCCCGGAGGTGAGAGCCTCGCCTGGGCAAATTTGAGTGCAGTCGAAATAACTTCTTTGTTTTTCGTCACCAGGGCTCCGATCCTTACACCGCACTCACTGTATCGTTTTGAGACTGAGTCGAACATAATGACATTATCGCCGGCACCCTCAAGATTCATGGCAGAAAAATGACTGGCTCCATCATAACAGAACTCCCTGTATGCTTCATCGGAGAAAAGATAAAGATCATGCTTGAGGACGATTTCGCGAAGCTGAAGGAACTCCTCTTTTGAGTAAAGATAACCTGTAGGATTGTTGGGGCTGCAAACAATTATCCCTTTTGTCCTAGGTGTAATCTTCTTTTCAATTTCGCTGATGGGAGGAAGTGCAAAATCATCCTTAATATAGGATGTCACAGGTACGATCTTTATTCCGGCCGATGTTGCAAAACCGTTATAATTGGCATAGAATGGTTCCGGCGTTATTACTTCGTCGCCAGGATTGAGGCATGAGTTGAAAGCAAACAAGATTGCCTCTGAACCCCCTGTGGTTATCAGCAGATCGGTATATTCTACGTTGATGCCCAGTGATTTATAAAATCCGGCAAGCTTACGGCGGTACGATTCATTCCCTGCAGAATGGCTGTACTCAATAACCTTAAGTTCCAGCTTCCGGATGGCGTTCAGCGCCGCTTCAGGCGTCGGAATATCAGGCTGGCCTATATTAAGGTGATATACTTTTCTTCCCTGGCGTTTTGCCTCGTCGGCATAAGGCGCCAGCTTCCTTATAGGTGATGGAGGCATTGCCCTTCCCTTGTCGGAGATCTTTGGCATATCGGATGGAGTAAAAATTGATTAGCCAAAAATAGCTAAAATCCTCCATTTTCTAATTTTTTGAGGAACAATCACAGTAATGGTGTGCTTTATCTGTTAACGGTTGTTATAGCGTCAGCACCAACACCGTTAGGGAGTTTCTTATATTCTGACAGTTTCATGATCAGTGATTTCACTTATTTTTCTATTTTTGCGTTTCAATTATCCTGTTTTAACCATTCACATCTGATGGATATTCCGACAAAATATGAGCCCGGAAAGGCTGAGAAAAAGTGGTACGACTACTGGATGAAACATAAATTTTTCAGGAGTGTGCCCGATGAGCGCGAGCCATATACTATTGTTATTCCACCCCCAAATGTAACGGGTGTGCTCCACATGGGACACATGCTGAACAATACCATACAGGATGTACTTGTCCGCAGGGCAAGAATGCAGGGTAAAAATGCATGCTGGGTACCCGGTACCGATCATGCCTCGATAGCAACAGAAGCAAAAGTAGTTGCAAAGCTCAAAAGCGAAGGAATAGAGAAAAGAGATCTTACAAGGGAAAAATTCCTGGAATATGCCTGGGAGTGGACCAACAAGCATGGCGGAATTATCCTCGAGCAGCTTAAAAAACTGGGTGCTTCATGCGACTGGGACCGTACACTCTTTACCATGGATGCGGAAAGGTATGATTCCGTTATCAGGGTTTTTGTCGATCTCTACAATAAAGGTCTTATCTACAGAGGAGTGAGGATGGTGAACTGGGACCCGCAGGCAAGAACTGCTGTCTCAGACGAAGAGGTATATTTCACTGAAGAACAGTCAAAGCTATATTATGTAAGATACAAGGTGGTGGGATGGAACGATTATGTGACGGTTGCCACAACACGCCCTGAGACAATCCTCGGTGATACCGCTGTATGCGCCAACCCTGATGATAGCAGATATCAGCATCTTAAAGGTAAAAAGCTGATCGTGCCGATGACTAAACGTGAGGTGCCGTTCATCTTCGACAGTTATGTCGATATGGAATTCGGCACAGGCTGTCTGAAGATCACCCCTGCACATGATATAAATGACTATGAGATAGGCCAGAGGCATAACCTTGAATCGATCGATATTTTTAACGACGATGGCACCCTGCACCCGCGTGCAGGTTTGTTTGCAGGGATCGACAGGTTCAAAGCAAGAGACCTGGCTGAGGCAGAATTGAAAAAATCAGGAAACCTTATCAAGGTTGTTCCGTATAATAATAAGATCGGCCGTTCAGAAAGGACTCATGCCATCATCGAACCAAAATTGTCGACACAGTGGTTCCTGAAGATGGA
>JAKLFN010000386.1 GCA_022711195.1 Bacteroidota bacterium | reverse complement strand
GAAGGACGCAAGCCGCTGAACGGGATAATAAGGATTATTGAGAATGATCCTGCCATGGCGAGTGCCGGGCCTGCCTTCCTCATGCATGTTGTCCTTGACTATATTGTCGATGAAAAGCTGCAGGCTTTTGAATCGCTCGAAGATGAACTTGAAGTTGCAGAAGATGAGGTTCTGAATAATCCTGCAGGATTCCAGCCTACAGAGCTCATGAGGCTGAAGAAATATCTTGTCAACCTCCGGAAAGCCCTTTTTCACGAACGCGAGATACTCGTGAAGATATGCAGGATGGATTGTCCTTTTGTCTCCGACAAAGCAATATTCCATTTCCGCGACATATATGATCATCTGGCGAAATTCTTCGAGCTGACAGAGACAAACCGTGAAATTGTAACGAGTTTGATGGAGCTTTACACGTCGCTTCTGAATAACCAGATGACAAGGGTATCGAATCAGACCAACGACTCTGTAAGGCGGCTGACTCTTATTGCAACGGTTTTCATGCCGCTTACGCTCATTGCCAGCATAGGCGGAATGTCGGAATATTCGATGATCACGGGGCCCAATAACTGGAGGATCTCATATCCTCTCTTCCTCCTGGGGATGGGATTAATTGCCATGATGAATTATGTTCTCATCAAGTGGCTCGAAAGAAGAAGCAGAAAACGGTTGTCGGAATAAGCAGGCAATATAACTGATCACTCTTTCAGGCTGAACATACTAAGGTTCCTGTCGCCAAATGACTTTATTGCATAGGAAAATATAAAACCCGAAAGGATGTCGATGCTGTAGTGGCAATGTGTCATTATAAGAGCTGCGATTATTACCAGCAGGCATGCAAACATCAGGTATCTGTAAATTTTATCACTGACGATCAGCAGCAACAGGAAGGAGTTTCCCACGTGTCCTGATGGATAAACGCCGAGTTCATATTTCATAAATCCGTTGAAAAGCGGATCTGAGCCGTTGAAGTTGGCAGGATTTCCCATTGGCGTGAGCACCACGAAAAGCGCCCTGATAATATAGAAAATACCTCCCAGCAAAAGAATATAGGGGATCTTTCCATATTCCTTCCGGTGAACAATATAGATAAATACTATTGCATAAAGTATTATACAGAAGAGGTCATAGAGGATTGCCACATCTATTACCGGTACGCGGTCGAGGATAAGGTCGGAGAGTGTAGGGAACATGGCGCCCCGGCTCATGCTGTTATGGAGGTATATTTGTGACAGCAGGTTAAGGCCGACGCCAGCCATAAAAACTCCTGCAGCGATATAAAGGTATTTGCTCTTTATGACCTGGACCAGTCCGGATGCAATTTCAGAAAAGAACAACCGGACGCTATTCTTTTTATCCATGTTGTTATTCATTTTATTCATTTTCAAAAAGCGCTCAAATATATAAATTTTTGTTATGTCTCCTCATATTCTGTTCCCGGGGGAGACATTTCCCTGTATAGTTTTGTTATGGTTTCGCGGTTTTCCTCGTCGGCCCAGAGTGTTCCCCAGCTGGTTTGTGTCTGCCACATGCCATCGTATGCTGTATCGTGAAACGACTTTAGCATATGCGGAATGCCAGCCTGGTCGAGAAGTCCGGAGAGAAGAATTGCTTCTGCTTCAGTCCTCAGCGTTAATATCTTAACAGTCATTTTCATAACCTTTAATTTTGGTATAAAGGTATGAAATATCGGGACAGGCTTTATGATTCAGGCAGGCTGATCGCTATTTTACGACAACGCAGTCATTAAGAAGAACGTCCATAAGGAATCCGGAACATTTACCTCTTACAGTGATATCATGTCCGGCTACAAGTTTAATTTCGTCTGTTCCTGCCGGGAAAGTACAGATGATCACCGAAAGATCATTTCCGGTATTCAGTGTAACATTAAGAATATCCTTTTCACTCTTTCTGACTTCGGTGATGGTTCCAGTGACTTCAAGTATGCGGTTCACATATTTTGCTGTTGACCCCGTTTCATCATCTTCAAATTCTTTAAGCAGAGCGGAGGCAGAAACAGTATAATCAGGCTTGATATTCTGCAGGCTCCGGGGGTGTTTATTATACAGGTACAGGGCGGCGAGGATGCCGGTAATTGTAAAGAGCAAGACTACTCCCAGGATTATTTTTATGTATAGCTTCATGGCAGAGAGTTATTTAATTCGCAACC
>JAKLFN010000385.1 GCA_022711195.1 Bacteroidota bacterium | reverse complement strand
TTAACTGAGAGATCAGTTTTCTTAATCGTTCGGCCAGCATGCTCCCTGAAGGCGTTTTAAGATATCCGGGAATTTTAATTGAACCAAGCTCAGCAAATTCCCAGGGATGAAAATAGAGATGGAGGTAAGAATCACTCCTTAAAGTTCTTCTGCACATTCTGGTATAAACCGGCAACGGAATATTTTTGAAGCTCAGCCAGAAGAGAGGGAAGCGGAGCAGTGGAGTTACCGAAACCGGCACCACAACCAGCCCGGAAATGTTGTCGCGATGTATCTTCCTTTGAATGAAGAGGTTATTATATCTTCCGGGAATAAAAGCCGGATTTACAGATGAGTCATAATCATATCCTGCTGACCGGAGAATCGCAGGATCGATCTTTGCGAAACGGGGCATCCTGAATCCCCTGACCGGCTTCCCGGTAATTCTTTCAATTTCTGCCTTCGATTCTGCCGGGTCACTCTCAATGAAACCTGAATGGCTTTTTGAATGTGACGCTATTTCATGACTTCCGGAAAGGTTCTTTATGATCTCCTGCTGACGGCATGCAAAAAAGGATGTTGTGAAAAATGTAGCCTGCAGATTATATTCCGATAAAATTCCTGTAATGTTCTTAAGCCCCGCAACAGAGATGCTTATCTGCTCTTCCCCGGTGATCCGGATACCATATTCGGAAGGCAGGTCAAATTCCTCGAGATCAAAAGTCAGCAGTATCTGCGGTTTCAATTTATCAGCAGTTTAAAAAAACTAATAGTCTCTTTCATAAGTATCCTGAACCTGAAATCAGTGAACCTGATGTTTTCCCTGCAGGTTATGTCTGTCAATTTGTATTTAAGACCCTGATTCAGGCATCTTTTCAGAAATTCGAGCTCAAAAAGGAAGGTATCGGTTTTTGTATCTGCCAGCACTGTCTTTGCCCTGTTATCGAGCCCCTTCAGTCCCGCCTGGGTATCTTTTATCTTAAACCCGGTAACAATAAAGTTCAGTTCCTTGAGCAGGAAGGAGTATATCCTCCTCTTTACCGGCAGCAACCTGAAATATGATGCTTCTCTTGTTCCAATTACAATATTTATCCCTGATGATTTCAGTATTCCGTAGATCTGTTGAATGATCGTGCAGCCAAAAGGGAAATCGATGTCAGTATAAATATAAAAATCAGCATCACACCTGCTGATTCCGTATCTTATAGCGTATCCCTTGCCGTGGTTGACATCATAGGAAAAGTACCTGAGAAAAGTGAACCGTCTTAAAATATCTTCAATTTCGATGAGTCCGTTGGAGGAGCCGTCATTGACCAGGACTACCGAGAAGCGGGTATCTCCAAGCACCTGAGAGAGTTCTTCAAGATGGCCGGCAAACTGTACTTCCCAGCCCGGGTGAGGATTATATATCGGGATAATGATATTTAAATTGTCGCGTGACATTTATCAAAAATACTGATTTTTTCCTTTAAGCTGTTTTTTGTTGCGATCGCACCTCGTTTCGCATCACCACACGAGGAAGTGAAATACTCATATTCACGGTCAATTTGGTTTACTCTTCTCTAAATGGTACTTTTACAGCCTTAATTTTCAGAACTTATGCAAATATTCCGCCATACCCTCAGCAACGGGATAAGGCTTGTACACCACAGAACCAATGGCATGGTTGCACACTGCGGACTGATAATGGAAACCGGGTCGCGCAATGAGACCGATGCTGAACACGGTATGGCCCACTTCATTGAACATATGCTTTTCAAGGGAACTAAAAAGCACAATACCTATTATATTCTTACACGTCTCGATGAAGCAGGCGGTGAACTGAACGCATATACCACCAAGGAAGAGACAGCCATTCATGCTTCCATTCTTAAGGAAGATTTTGAGAAGGCCCTGGCAATGATCAGCGATATATCCTTTAATTCGGTTTACCCCGAAAATGAGATTCAGAAAGAAAAGGATGTGATCATCGATGAAATAAATTCTTACCTTGACAATCCTGCGGAGCTTATCTTCGACGATTTTGAGGAGCTTGCATTTCCGGGCCAGGCCCTCGGAAGAAATATCCTCGGAACACCGCAAACAGTTAAGTCTTTCACACGTGACGACATTGACCGGTTTACTGCAAAGAACTACAGCACCCATCAGATGGTACTCTGTTCTGTTGGCAATATCCCCGATGAACAGGTTCTCAGGCTGT
>JAKLFN010000384.1 GCA_022711195.1 Bacteroidota bacterium | reverse complement strand
AGTATGGTATTGTTGCATGGAACATCCCTGAGCCCTATCACCCGGGCCATCTCTTCATCTGCTATATTCTGTAAGACTGTCTGGCATCTTCCGGCATCGTTTTCATCCTTCGGGAAGAAGATGAGCCCTGTTCCAAACTGGCCTGCCGGCGGGAGATTATATCCCTGTATAAGGTAAAAATCGCGTGGCACCTGGATCATTATTCCGGCGCCGTCGCCGGTCTTGCTGTCGGCGCCTTCAGCACCGCGGTGGGCCATATTTCTAAGGATCTCGAGTCCCTGGCTGATTATGGAATGAGATTTTCTTCCTTTCAGGTGTGCGACGAATCCTATACCGCAACTGTCATGTTCAAAATCTTTCTGGTAGAGCCCCTGGTCGGCTGGTCTTTCATTTTTCATTTTTCTGTGTTTCTTCATTTCAAAAAAAAAACCGTCCTCTTTTTTATGAGAGAACGGTTTATCCCTAATCCTATACCATATACCATTCTCATCCTTTCCAGGTAAACCTCTTCAGGAATAGCGACGATATGATGGTTAAATACACTGCCATAATTAAAATCCCGTAGCAAATATAATATAATATCTTTCAAATTGACGCAAATGTTGATAAAAAATTTAATAAATACTGTAATAATGCATAATATTTATAAACTTATTAATCAACAGCGGTTATCTTGCCATAGTCAAAAGCTGTTTCTGCACGAACAAGGAGTAAAGATTATTTGTTACCTTGTCTTTGTTCAGAAGTATATTAATAATTGTATGTTCAGATGATTCGATTCATCTATACCTGAAATAATATGGAAAAACCTGCAAACCTGGTACTGGTGATCTTTGGGGCCTCAGGCGATCTTACATCACGCAAGCTTATCCCGGCACTTTTTTCTTTAAAGGTACAAAAGCTGCTTCCGGAAAGGTTCACTGTAATAGGGTGCGGCAGGACACCCTTTTCGGATGATGAATTCAGGGAGAGGATGTCAGAGAGCATCCTTTCATTTTCAGAAGATAAAGATCCAGACAGGAAGCTGATAGACGAATTCAGCAGGTCATTATCATTTCTGACTCTCGATAATACCAATATTGAAGATTTCAGGAAGCTGGAGAAAAAGATTTCAGACCATACGGGTGACAGTGGTGATACCGGGAATATTATCTTTTACATGGCTACACCTCCCAGCATGTTCTCAAGGATCGCAGAGAATCTGCAAGATGTAAAGCTTAACAGGGAGGAGAAGGGATTCAGGAGATTTATTGTGGAGAAGCCTTTTGGTTATGACCTTGAATCAGGAAGGGAACTGAACAGGAAGCTCCACGAACTCATAAACGAGGATCAGATCTACCGGATCGATCATTATCTCGGCAAGGAAACAGTCCAGAACGTACTCGTAACCAGGTTTGCCAACGGTATTTTTGAGCCTCTCTGGAACAGGAATTACATTCATCGTGTCGAAATAACTTCTGCCGAAAGCATTGGCGTTGAGGAGAGGGGTGGATACTACGACTCATCAGGGGCACTCCGCGATATGTTGCAAAATCATCTTTTACAGATGGTCGGGCTGACAGCCATGGAGCCTCCCTCGTCACTGGGTTCTGATTCAATTCGCAATGAAGTACTTAAGGTCTTTCAGTCATTGCAGCCAATAAAAGAAACTGAAGTTCAGAAACAGGTTATCAGAGGACAATATACAGGCTCCACAATACGGGGTGTATGTGTTCCTGGTTATCGTTATGAGAAAGGTGTGGCAAAGGATTCAAGAACTGAAACCTTTGTTGCCATGAAATTTTTCATAAATAACTGGCGGTGGGGAGGAGTTCCATTTTATATAAGGACAGGCAAAAGGCTTCCTACAAGGGTAACCGAGATTGTTATTCACTTCAAGAGAACACCTCATCATCTCTTCCAGAGAGAAACGGGTAATTATAACTCCAACCAGCTTATAATACGTATACAGCCCGATGAAGGAATACTTCTTAAGTTTGACATGAAAGAACCTGGTGCAGGATTCAGCGTGAAGAACGTAAACATGGATTTTCATTACAGCGACCTGGCAAATACCAGGCTCCCGGCTGCCTATGAAAGATTATTGTATGATGTTATGATCGGCGATTCGACGCTTTTCTCACGTGACGATGAAGTGGAAATGGCCTGGAAATTTGTCGAGCCGGTACAGAAAGCCTGG
>JAKLFN010000383.1 GCA_022711195.1 Bacteroidota bacterium | reverse complement strand
CGACCGGTTACGGTAATGAATTGTTCAAGGTCGTCAAAAGACCTAAAGGCATTTTCACGGGAAGATATCGGAATAAGACCGGGTGATCTGCTTTTGATACTTCAGGGTGGGGGAATTAATATTGACAAAGGAGGGGAGGAGCTGATTGAAGCCATGAAGATCACTGAAGGAACCAGCCTCATAATAGCCGGATCGGGTGATGTAGTGGGAAAACTGAAAAAGAAAGCAGCTGATATGGATCTGACTGACAGGGTAAAATTTTTTGATATCATGCCCTGGGATGAACTCATGAGATTTACAAAAACAGCAGATGTCGGATTATGTCTTGAAAAGGATACAAACATTAATTACAGGTTCAGCCTTCCAAATAAGTTGTTTGATTATATTTCCGCCGGGATCCCGGTAATAGCCGGCAACCTGCAGGAAGTACCTGTGATTATTAGGAAATATGATTTTGGATTGATTATTCCTGAAATTACTCCGGAGACATTACGCGATGCAATAAACCGGCTGAAAAAAAATCCTGATCTGCTGAACAAACTAAAGAAGAATGCTGTTAAGCCATTTGATGATCTCTCATGGGAGAAGGAATCAGAAAAGGTAAGAGAGTTTTATGAAAGGGTGATAATTAAAAACAGACCTTATGATGAAAGACCTGCAATAAATGGTCAGTAATAGTATTGATTATAAGGACATTCCAAAAACAAGTACATCGTCCGTCTGGATATTCTTCCCTTTCCAGCGATTAAACTCCTTCTCAAGAATTTTCTTTTGCACTGCAAGGGGTTTTTTATGTATTTTCAACAGAAGTGATCTGAATGCCTGCGATTTAAAACGTTTATGATCTTTCCCTCCGAGCTGGTCGGTATATCCGTCAGTTGTCAGATATATAATATCACCATGACTTATATCGATAGTCTGGCTGGTGAAACCGGTGCCAGGTTCATCGGAATACCCTACGGCCTGCCTGTCTGCAGGATATTCCTTCAATTCATTGTTCCTTGTCAGGTACAGGTTATTATGAGCTCCCGAGAACTGAAGAGTACAAAGATCCCGGTCTATTACACATACTGAAATATCCATCCCGTCCCTTGTCTCATTTCTGTAACCTTTTTGTTTCAGGGCTTTTACAACTTTCCTGCTTAATTCATCCAGTATCAGATGGGATTTATCGATCCCTTTTGTGTTAATTATATCTTCAAGAAATGATATACCGAGAATGCTCATAAGGGCTCCCGGTACTCCATGACCAGTGCAATCTGCTACAATGAGTACAAGTTTTCCTTTTATCATTGAAAACCAGTAAAAATCTCCTCCTATAACATCTTTCGGGATGTAAAGGATGAAACAATTCTCCTTCATGCCGGGTATTTCGTTGATATCGGGAAGAACTGCCATCTGGATGCGACCTGCATAGCTGATATTTGCAGTTATATCCATGTTCTTTTCTTCAATGATGTCGTAGGCGTTTTTCAGTTCGACATTTCTCAGTCTGAAAATCTCTTTTTCCTGTTCAGATTTTTCAATAGCATGAGTTACTTCAATATTTCTGAGACGGTTCTGCATTTCCCTGCTTTGAAAGGCTTCCCGCGACTTCAGGTATTGTCTGAAACTTCTCAGAGCTCTCTTTGGCTGATCGTTCAGCTCATAGTGATCTGCCAGTGCAATATGTGCTTCCGAAGTAAGTGAAAGTGATTTAAGCTCCCTGGCAAGGGAAAGAGCTTTTCTGATCTTTTCTTCAGCTTCTCCGGAAAATCCGAGCCGGCTTTGAACACGCCCTGCACCCAGTAAGCACTGCAGTATGCACCGCCTGTCACCCTCCTTTGCACCCTGCTCATAATATTCAAGGGATTCAGGGAATTTTTTCATTTTTTCATAAGTACTTGCAATGCCAAGGAGAGTCCACTGAATTGCCTGGGTCTGATCAATCCTTTTTCTTATTTCAAGACTCCTGAAATAATTATCCAGCGACTCATCGTACCTTTTCATCTCTCTCAGAACCATACCTATCCTGTTGAATGAAGATGCAAGTGCTTTCTCGTCATTCAGTTTTATCCTGATTTCAAGTCCTTTCTCAAAAAAATCCAGTGATCTTTTGTAATTTCCAAGCCTGAGCCATACCAGGCCAAGCTGATTGCATGCTTCTGACTCTGATTCCGGATCATCTGTTTCCCTTGAGATA
>JAKLFN010000382.1 GCA_022711195.1 Bacteroidota bacterium | reverse complement strand
TCATCAGAGATAACATGATAAAGAAAATTCTTTCCATTCAGCTTGTCGTCCTTTTCATAGCCGGATGCAGCCAGACAGGCAGCCATAAAAAGACAAATACTATCAAGGACATCTCAATGAGCGTGACCAGAAAACCAATTCTTGAAGGAAAAACTAACAGCGACCTGATCTGCATCAGGATAGGATCGCCAGTGGAACCCGGGAGAGAGCTTACCGTCAGGAAAGTGGAGTTGACATTCACCCGGAACAGCACTCCTGAAAACCTTTCTTCGATAATTGTTCATCATAAAATGGAAGGTGCAGAGCCCGGAGAACTTCAATTATTTGGAGAAACAAAAACTCCTTCAATAAAAAGTGAAATTGAAGGAAAAATTGCACTTCTACCCGGACAGAATCTCCTGACAGTATCATTTACCGCTCCAGGGAGGTGTGATCTCACATCAAAACTTACTATCGAAAGAATGAGGATCTTCTTCTCCTCAGGAATAATACGTGATATTCCCGTACCCGCTGGAAATGATACCTGGTACTTTGGAGTGCCTGTGCGGACTGCAGGCCAGGATAGTGTCCATACCTACCGCATTCCCGGAATAATTACGACAAACAATGGTACACTGGTCGCTGTTTACGACGCCAGGCATAATAGCAGCAAGGACCTGCAGGGCGATATCGATATAAGTATGAGCCGCAGTACCGACGGAGGACAGACCTGGGAACCAATGCGTATTATCGCCGATATGGATTCATACGGAGGAAGACCTGAGGGACAGAACGGTACAGGCGATCCCTGTATCCTCTATGATAACATTAATAACACTGTGTGGGTAGCTGCACTGTGGCTGAGCGGTTCTGATCCGTCAAAAATGGTATGGTTCGAATCAAAACCAGGCATGGATCCGGAAACCACCGGACAGATAATTATGGTAAAAAGCACTGACGACGGCCTCACCTGGTCTGAACCGGTAAATATCACACCACAGGTAAAAAATCCACACTGGCAGCTTCTGTTACAGGGACCGGGAAGGGGAATAACCACGAGCAACGGAACGCTCGTTCTTCCTGCACAGTTCAAGGCTGATATAGGAGTGAGAGCTATTGACGGCGGACAATTTACATGCCACTCGACAATAATATATAGTACTGACGGAGGCAATATGTGGAAGATCGGTTCCGGGGCAAAAGCAAATACCACAGAAGCACAGGTGGCAGAGCTCTCCGACGGCTCGCTGATGCTCAATATGCGCGACGACAGGAACCGTTCCGAAAAAGGTACAGAAAACGGAAGGGCAGTGGCAGTAACAGCTAACCTCGGTAAAACATGGACACCACACTCTTCTACAAATTCAAAGCTTCCGGAGCCAAACTGCATGGCAAGCCTCATCAGCACAACAATTATGCTGAAGGGTGAAAAGAAAAATGTTCTCTTCTTTTCCAATCCCGCCGATAAAAGTAAACGCACAAATCTGACAATAAAAGCCAGTCTCGATGAAGGTATTACATGGCCTGAAGAGTACCAGCTCGAAATTTATGAACCCGAATCGTTCGGTTACTCATGCCTTACAATGGTCGACGACAATCACCTGGGGATACTCTACGAAGGATCCCGTGAACTTTATTTTCAAAAATTTGCGGTATCAGAGATCCTGAATGCCGAAAAAAGATAATTTTATGGGCTTATTAAAATATTACATAATACATTACCCATAAATCATGTTCCAAATAAATAAGATAGAAGGCCTTGTAGCAGCGCCATTTACGCCAATGGATGAAAATGGCAGACTGAACCTGTCTATTGTACCCCAGTATTACAGGATGCTCGAGAAAAACGGCGTTGTAGGTGCTTTTATTAATGGTTCAACCGGTGAAGGGGCTTCGATGACATCTGCAGAAAAGCAGAAGAATGCAGAGAAGTGGGCCGAAAACCTCAGGGAAGGGGGCAGGGTGAGGATCATCAACCTGGTGGGAGGCACTTCATACAGCGAATGCATCGACAATGCAGTTCTTTCAAAAGAACTGGGATTCTCGGCAATAGCTCTCGTGGCACCATATTATTTCAAGCCCTCATGCGATGATCAGCTTGCAGAGTTTATCGCGAGAGTGGGGGAGGCAGTGCCTTCAATGCCCGTGTACTTCTACCATATACCGGTACTGACAGGTGTATGTTTCCCAATGTACGGCTTCCTGAAAAAGAT
>JAKLFN010000381.1 GCA_022711195.1 Bacteroidota bacterium | reverse complement strand
CCGTCATCACCGGCTTCGAAATTGCCGGGAAACACGTCTATCAGTTTTACTACATAGTCGGCATCGGTGCCTGTGGTTGAAACGAACAAGCCTGCTTCAACAGGACCTGTTACAGTAATATCTTTTTCCAGAACCTCTGTCTGGTAGACCATGACGTCAGGCCTCCTCGAAGCAAAGCGCTGGTCGTCGGTCATGTATTCGGCAGCCCTGTCGGCATGAACATCTTCCCTGTACGGGACCGGGTTCATGGGGTCAGAAATATATTCGACGTATGAATTTTTTACTGAAGGAGGCTGGAAAGATGCGATTTCGTCAGGATGAAAATATAGCCGGGTCACTGAAGTCTTTTCGGGCGGCCATTTACTGAATTCCTTCCATTCGTTTGATCCGGTGACGAACATTGTTGCTTCGGCTGTTCCGGGGTCCGGGGCGCCCTTGAGATGATGGTCGAAGAATTTTTTTTCTATCTCAAAGAACCTTTGGTTGGCATCAGTTCCCCAGAAGATGTTACCAAGGTTTTTAGCCTCACCGGCTGCCCACTGGCTGTGTTCCCATGGGCCCATTACAATGTGATTCTTTATGGTCGTGGGATTCTGTGTTTCAATAGCTTTGTAGGTTTGAAGCGCTCCGAAAAGGTCTTCAGCATCGAACCAGCCACCAACGGTAAGCACTGCCGGTTTTACATTACGAAGGTGAGGCCTGGGATTCCTGGCTTTCCAGAAATCGTCATAATCGGGATGAGCAAACACGTCGTTCCAGAATTTAATGCTGTCGCCAAAGTATTTCGGAGCAATATTTTTGATTGCTCCCAGCGAGAGGAAGAAATCGTAATTATCGGGTGTGGGCCATATGAATGATGGTTTTCCGCTTCTGGAAAGCTCCTTTCGTGGTTGTCCGAATCTGTAATAGAAAGGGAAGCAGTCGAGAAGGAAGAAAGCGCCGTTATGGTGAAAATCATCACCGATGAACCAGTCGGTAACAGGAGCCTGGGGCGATACTGCCTTAACAGCCGGGTGAGAGTTTATTATCCCCATCGTTGAATAGAATCCGGGGTATGATATCCCGAATATTCCAACATTCCCGTTGTTGTTCTTCACATTTTTCACCAGCCAGTCAACTGTATCCCAGGTGTCGGTAGTTTCATCTATATCTGAATTCGATTTCCTTACAGGCAATACCGGCCTTATGTCCTCAAAAACCCCTTCGCTCATGAATTTTCCCCTTACATCCTGAAAGACCATGATATAATCGTTGTCTGTATATCTGGTATAGACCTGCATGAAAACATTTATCCCCGACGGTCCTCCGGCTTCTATATTGTAGGGTGTTCTGTTCAGGAGCATCGGATGTGCAGATGCAGAATTTTTTGGAGTGTAGATGGAAGTGAAAAGTTTTACACCGTCGCGCATCGTGATGTAAACTTCCTGTTTGTCATATTTTTCCCTGAGTGCATCGGGGCTGCCTGCCGGCGCTGCAATTGACTGTCTTCCGAATTTTATCTCAATCTTAAGTTGTCCCTGTTCCAGAAAGCCGGTGATCAGGGTGTAATCCGGACTGACTTTGCCGGAATACTTAAGGCCGGATTGCAGGTGGCTGAAGCTGAAATCGGGATCACTGAAAGTTGTTGTGGTAGAAGGTATTCCATAGGCATTCTGGTCGGGGCTGTCCCATGTGGAAGTGAATCCGTCTCCATCAGTTTTAATGTGTACGGATAGCCTTAGCTGCATCCCCTGGATATTGGCAATCCCATGCCAGTCGCCTTCTATCGACTGTCCGGATAATTTCATATTGATGCATGACAGGAAAATGACCATGGTAAGTATGGCCGGGATAAGTTTTTTATGATTCATCTTGAAATAAATATTATGATAGTTTGAAAAGAAACAGATATGCCTATTGACGCAAAACAAGGATTTCAGTTACAGGGAAGCCCGGATTTTTTCAATCAGCGGTTCCGGTGAGACAGGTCTTCCATTTTTTGTTGAAACGCCGGTTACGACAGCTTTCACAATAAGCTTGTTGTCGGGGATCCTGTAAATATCCTGATGGAATGCCAGTCTGACGTTGCCTTCTCTTCTGATAAAGGATTTAACCGTGAACCTGTCGCGGCTTCTCAGGGGGTATTTGTAATCTATCTCCACCCTTGTAACAATCAGCTCGATACCTTCATTATGGAGCTGGATGAAGTCGATT
>JAKLFN010000380.1 GCA_022711195.1 Bacteroidota bacterium | reverse complement strand
CTTCGGGCAAAATCCTCAGCAAGGGCTGCATCGCGTCTCATTACGGCAACAAGCCTGGAGCCTGGTACCTTGCTAAATGCAGGACCGCTCTTTACTTCAGTAACATTGCCACAGCCTATGATACCCCAGTTTATCATTTTTCAAGTCTCTCCCTCGAGCTCCACAAACCAACTGCCGGATTTGATATAAAGTATATCTTCTCGCCATCAGGCATAATGTTATATCCGTCCCTGAGCTTTTCAGGATTATATTTTTTAATTGTTTCGTTAAGGTCAGCATATTTGAAATTCACCGATTCAATTTCCTGCTGCGACAGATATCCGGGGCAGTAGGTTATTGAGAACCTGTTTTCAGAGCTTCCATGTATCAGGTGTGCTGCCGCGCTCAGGTTTTGTCTCAGTTCATCATTGATTTTGAGGGCTTCCAGAGTGGCAGGGGTGCCGCGATATCCATATTTGCGGATCAGCCTGTCTATCTCTTTATCTTCGCCAAACTCCTTAAGGCCCGGTGCTAAAACTATGAGCTCTCCGCCATCGGCCATGGCCATCCTGGTCCGGTATATGCTTTTATTACCCAGCCAGGTGGTTTTAAATTCTGTGGGATCGAGGAAGACGACTGCTTTTTTCAGTGGTTCCTCGAGAACCGTGAAATTAACTTTTATCGACAGCGCTGCAGCTTTCGTAAACACCTCGTTGTCGTCGCCAATGAACAATCCCCTTATGACAAGCTTCCCTGAGGCATCACGCCCGATGACTGTATGTACATATACAACCGGAAGATGTGAAATGAAATTCTCAGATGCATAATTGAGCAGGCGCCTGACAGGAGTGTCTGCCTTTCCCATCATCTTTTCCATTCCATAAGCGGCTCCTACGAAATGACTTTTATTGATGCCTTCTGGTCCGCCGGTGCCTACAAAAAGATTCTTGTTATAATTAGCCATACCTATCACCTCATGCGGAACAACCTGTCCCACTGAGAGTATAAGATCGTGTCCGCCGCTGTAGACAAGCTTGTTAAGCTGTGCAGGCCAGGGATAATCAATAACTCCTCCCGTAACATTCGACACGTATTCACCGGGTATGGTACCAACAGTAACCACATCCTTGCGCCAGTCGTGAACCCTGAAAAGATCCCTGGGAATTTCTTTGTACATCTCTGCTATCTCGCTGTCGGTCATGGGAACATGTGTCCCAAGAGCCGGGAGAATGTCTTTCAGGTTTTCCTTGTAGTATTTATAGATCAGGGTAGTCAGCTCACCAGCCCTTGAATGAAATCTGGTGAAATCAGGAGGTACGACCAGCACCTTCTTTCTCTGCCCCAGCTTAACCAGCGCTGAGTATAACCCGTATTCCAGCTCACTGGAGCTTATCACGGTTTCCGGCGAACCTGCTTGATAATATATCATACCAAAAACTTTAAACTTTTAACTTTCAACTTTATACACCCGAATAGGCGCTGAAACCGCCGTCGACAGGTATGATAATGCCGGTAACAGCACTCGACAGATCTGAAGCAAGGTACAGAAGTGTACCCGTCATTTCCTCAGGAACACAATATCTCTCCATCGGAGTGCCGTTGATTATCTTCTTCCCGCGGGCTGTCAGTTCTCCGGTCTTTTCGTCGATCAGCAGGAACCTGTTCTGGTTTGTGATCAGGAATCCTGGTGCAATAGCGTTTACCCTGACTCCAACTTTTGAAAAATGAACTGCAAGCCATTGTGTGAAATTGTTTATGGCAGATTTTGCAGCTGAATAGGCAGGTATCTTTGTAAGAGGCCTGTAGGAATTCATCGATGAGATATTGATTATTACCCCTGATTTTTTTGCAACCATGTCAGCAGCAAAAACCATTGAAGGAAGAAGAGTTCCCTTGAAATTGAGGTCGAAGACCTTATCGAAGCCTTCAATCTGAAGGCCGAAGAAAGTCTCCTCGGGTTTTTCATCACCCATCATCTTTTCGACTTTGGTTGTAGCTGCCGGCGAGTTGCCTCCTGCTCCGTTAACCAGAATATCTATGGGGCCGACTTTTTCATGTATTTCCTTCAGGGCTGCCTCGAGGGAGGCTTTGTCAAGTACGCTTGCTGCCACGCCTACTGACTTTGTTTTGAATTCCTTTTCAATTTCGGCTGCGATTTTCTCAGCCGCTTCCCTGTTAAGATCGAGGATGACAGTTTTTACTCCTGCAGCAGCAAGTGATT
>JAKLFN010000038.1 GCA_022711195.1 Bacteroidota bacterium | reverse complement strand
TCTGGCAGGCCACGACACAGTCGCTGCAACCGACACATTTTTTTGTATCTACAGCCATCGCATATCTCATGACGCCACCTCCGTTTCTCCAGGATTGGTAATAAATGTAACAAAGTTTCCTCTCATACCGGTGCCTCCCATTATGGGATCGATCATCACTTTGGTTATGAGTTTGGTATCACTCGCCCCACGTCCGTAAGTCCTGGTCAGACGCTTTTCTGCATGACCAAAACCATGAACCATGTAAACTGAATCCCATCTTATCCTTTCGGTAACCCTTACCTTGATCGGGAACTGGCTCTTCACCCCGTCTTGATTTTCAAGGTAGACCTGCTGGCCATTCATGAGTGACCATTCCTTTGCAACCTTCGGATTTACCCATAATGTGTTTTCATCCATCAGGTCATGAAGGTTCGGATTATTGGATGTTCTGCTGAATGTATGCATGGGTGCTCTTCCGTAGATCAGCCTGTAATATCCTGGAGGCGGTTCAGGGTGTGCTGTATAGACAGGAACAGGATCAAAGCCCTCGTTGGCAAACGACGTTGAGTAGAGCTCTATCTTCCCGGTATTTGTAAAAAATTCAACTTCCTCATCATCTGAGAAATACAGCTCGCCATATTGCCTGGGGAAGGTTTTCACTCCTATTCGCTTCATTTCTTCAAGTGATGATCCGACCTGTTTCAGCTGCCAGTCGAGAAGATCCTCCTGATTTTCAAAGGGGAAATAAGCTTCAAGCCCCATCTTAATGGCAAGCTGTCGTGCCATCCAGTATGCCGGTTTTGAGTTATATTTTGGTTCAGCGGCCGGCATTCTGAGTGCAATCTGCGGAAGGCGATGAGGTCCGGTCCTCACTGAATCGTATCTTTCAAGATATGTACATTCAGGCAGTACAACATCGGCCCAGCCGGTAATTTCCATTGGCATCGTATCAATAACTACCATCAGATCGAGGTTCTGAATTGCCTCTATTGTATTTTTCTGATTCGGCAGCGTCTCAATAAGATTTGTCCCGTTCACTATCCAACCCTTGAAACTGCAGTCGCGTGTAGTAACAGGAATAGTGGCATCGCATATTCCATTGGCCAGGGCAAGGTCGGCAAGGACATATTTGCCCGGATAGGCAGTTCTCCAAGTTCTTTTTGGCTCGGGGAACTCTGGATGAGGGTATGATGGCAGTTCAAATGTTTCTGGTCTGAAAAATCCGCCTCTTCTTCCCCAGCTTCCAAGAAGAGCGTTAAGTATTGCAATAGCTCTTGACCTCTGGGTATCATCGCCATACCAGGTAACATGCCTTCCCGGGTGGACTATTACAGCCGGTGCTGCATCAGCCATCTCTTTGGCTGTCTTCCGGATCACATCAGGTGCTATTGTTGTAATTCCGTAAGCCCATTCGGGAGTATAGTTCCTTACTGCTTCGGCGAGTTCTTTAAATCCATAAGTATATTTTTCGACGTATTTTTTGTCGTAATATTCTTCATTTATTATCACATGGATCCATGACAGAAGCAATGCCATGTCGGTAGCAGGTTTGATGGGCAGCCAGTATTTTGATTTACCTGCTGCAGTTGAGAAGCGTGGGTCGACAGTTATGATAACGGCTCCTTTATCGATGGCATCAGACATTTCCTGTACCTGTCCGTTATGCATATTTTCGCCGATATGTGAACCTATGAGCACCAGGCATCTGGTATCACGGATGTCTGTTGGTTCCGGTGACTCGAGGCCTTCGCCGAATGTGGCCATAAATCCTACTTCGCGTGGTCCGCGGCACTGTGCATAAGAAGGTGCGGCGATATTTGAAGACCCGTATGCCTGGAGGAGGTCGCCGAAGTATTTTCCACCTGATCCATGGGTAAACAGGGCGACACATTCCGGTCCATGTTCGCGGGCTATCGCCTTCATTTTGTCAGCGATATATGTAAAAGCCTCATCCCATGATGCTTCTCGGAATGTTTGTCTGCCTCTTTCTCCTGTTCTGATCAGTGGTGTTTTCAGGCGATCGTCGTCGTAATACATTCCGGGCCCTCCTGTTCCTCTGGGGCACAGGCGTCCGTGGCAATTCTGGTCTTCGTCGTTGCCTGTTATTTTCCAGATATCTCCCTTTTTATTTTTATATACCCATCCTGCACATTTCCAGAAACATATCTCGCAATATGTAGGGGTTCTGGTGAAGTTGTTTTTGACAGAATCCGGCATGGTGTCAGAAGAGATCCATTTCATTGCATTGAGGGCTCCGGTACCTATGGCGAGAGCACCGGCTCCTGCGGCAGAAATTTTAATAAAGTTTCTTCGGGTAGTCATACGGCAGTAATAGTCTGATGCAAAAGAAACAAAAAAATATTTAGGAAACCTGAATTGTTGTATATAATATATAATTATAAAACAGGGGAGTTTAAGGAATTCAATTTCTTTATATTAGTTTTTGAAAGAAGGTTTGCGGGGGGGGGGTGTTGTCTTATTTAGATCGATTATCATTAGATACTTTTTCTCTTTTGATATTCTCTATCTTTTAATATATTAACTCTTTTAATCATTTATATTATCTGACTATTCTTCCTATCTGATATCTTCTATCATATAAATTATATTCTCATTTAATATATTTACTCCGATAATATTTATTAAATTTGTCCCTGATGCCAATAATACACAAAGAAATCTTATTAACCTTCCTGAAATGGCTGATAAAGAGGTAATTAAAGTCCTTGTCGATAACGACCTGAAAGTAACACCACAAAGAATAGCTGTACTCGAAGTGATAATGGGCCTCGAAAAACACCCATCCGCTGACAATATCATCGATTATATCAGACTAAACTTCCCTCATGTCCCTATCGGTACTGTCTACAAAATACTCGACGCCTTTGTTAAAAAAGGTATTGTCCACAGAATTAAAAGCTCCGACAATTCAATCAGATTCGACGCAGTAAAGGAAACTCATCATCACCTCTATAGCGAAGACTCTGACAGAATTGAAGACTATTTCGATGAGGAACTTAATAAACTGCTCGATAGCTTCTTTAAAAAAAAGAAACTGCCCGGATTCAAAATCAGTGATTATAAGGTACAGATAGTTGGAAAATTTTTACCCGCGGATAAAGAATCTCAATGATAAACCCTCTTCTCATCGCAGCCGGTATCATTACCCTTTCGCTGGGCATAGCAGGTATCTTTATCCCTGTACTCCCTGCAACACCTTTCTTCATTCTCACAACAGGACTCTTCCTAAAAAGCTCCCCTGCCCTCTATCAGAAACTGCTGAACAATAAACATGCAAAAACTTACATCGAGCGAAAGCCCGTTTCATATAATCCCTTCCTGCTGCTGTTCGCAATACTGATAATGTGGATATCAATCATCCTGGCTCTCCGTGTTACTGAAAACCAGGCCCTGAAAATCATACTGGCCTCAGCCGGTGTGGCAGGTACTTTCTTTAAGGGAAGGATTTTATACCGGCAGATCAGAAATAACATCTTAAATAAATACTAAATCTTAAAAAACTAATCGCTATGGCAGAAACCGGAAGATCAATCGTCAAAATGAATGTTGATAAACTGATCAAATTATTAAATAAAGCGCTGGCTGACGAATGGCTGGCTTATTACCAGTACTGGATAGGGGCAAAAGTCGTTAAAGGTCCCATGAAAGATGCTGTTATCTCAGAGCTCGACCTCCATGCTACTGAAGAACTCACACATGCCACCCTCCTGGTAACAAGGATTGTTCAGCTGGGAGGTACCCCGATCCTGACACCTGAAGAATGGTTCAAGCTAACCAACTGTGGATATGATGTCCCATCAGATCCTTTCGTTGGTGAAATTCTCGACCAGAACATTAAGGGTGAACAGTGCGCAATCAAGACTTACAGTAAACTTCTTGACCTTACCAGGGAAGGCGATCCTGTCACTTATGATATCATCCTCCAGATATTGTCTGACGAGGTTGAACATGAAGAGGATCTGACAGCACTCAAAGAAGACCTCGATCTGATGCTCTCACACAGGAAATAAAATTGCCCGGAACTTTATTCAAATCATGAAAATTAATCAAATTAATTATTAATCAAATACATAAAATTATGGAAGAAAAAATATTTTCAATGCCTCGTATTGGCGATAAAGCGCCTGAATTTAAGGCAGTCACAACTCAGGGAGAAATAAATTTTCCGGCAGACTATTCAGGAAGCTGGGTGATACTATTCAGCCATCCGGCCGATTTTACACCGGTATGTACGTCCGAATTCATGACCTTCGCAAGCATGGAGAAAAAATTCAATGAGGCTAACTGCAAGCTTGTTGGTCTCTCAGTCGACGGTCTATACAGTCATATCGCATGGCTTCGGACAATCAAGGAAAAGATTGAGTACAAAGGCATGAAAAACGTTGAGGTAACCTTCCCTCTTATTGAGGATATCACCATGGAGGTGGCAAAAAAATACGGGATGCTTCAGCCCGGAGAAAGCTCGACCAAAGCAGTCAGAGCTGTCTTCTTTATCGACCCGAAAGGCATCATACGTACAATCATTTACTATCCCCTGAGCCTTGGTCGTAACTTTGAAGAGCTTTACAGGGTAATCGTCGGACTTCAGACTGCTGACGCATTCTCAGTTGCTCTGCCAGCTGACTGGCAGCCGGGCGACGATGTCATCGTTCCCACCGCCGGATCATGCGGAGTGGCTAAACAAAGGATGGAGAACAAGGATGAAATGAAATGCTACGACTGGTTCTTCTGCACCAAGAAGCTTGAAAAAGAAAAGATCTTAAAAGCTGTATTGAAGAAATAGCATATGACCGAGTTTGACATAAAAGCCGCCGGCTGGGACCAGAACCAAATGCACTGGGACCGGTCGGCTGCTATTGTAAAAAGCCTTCTTAACCAGGTGCCTGTTAAAAAAGAATGGAAGATACTTGAATTCGGCGCAGGAACTGGTATTACCAGTTTCTTGCTGAAAGATCATGCTTCAGAAACAGTAATGATGGATACCTCGGCAGAAATGGTGAGAATCATGAACGAGAAAGTAATAAAGAGCGGTACATCAAATCTTAAACCATTGCTCTTCGACCTTGAAAAAGAAGAATGGACAGGAGAAAAATTCAACCTCCTGATAACACAGATGGTGCTTCACCATGTTATTGATGTGGAACATATCCTTAAAAAATTCTACGAAATTATCCTGCCTGGAGGGTACCTGGCTATTTCAGACCTTTACCCCGAAGACGGATCATTCCACGGCAAGGGATTTATTGGACACAAGGGATTCGATATAAATGGTCTCTCAGATATGCTGAGAGAGACAGGATTTGCCAATATCTCATCCGGAAAGTGCTTTTCGATAAACAGAACAAATGAACATGGCCTTACAAAATCATTTGACCTTTTCCTTCTGATAGCTTACCGGCCCGATAACCACCTTCTTTAATATTACATATATCCCTGCTTCACCGGCATGTAAAAAAAATAGTTTTATTTGTATTATGAACGCAGGTTCATTATCTTTGTCAAAATATTACCGACGAAAAGTACACTCACAAATCGTATTCATTCTCTTCACGCTTTTCATCCAGTAATATATCAATTTAGAGTAAAATGGCTCGACCTCAAAAATGCAGGAACATCTGTATCCCTCCAAAAATGAAGGGATTCAGGCCATTTGGACTTCAGTCCTGCAATCACAGCCCGGTAAGATTAAAATATGAAGAATATGAAAGCCTCAGACTAATTAATTATGAAATGCTCTCGCACGAAGAGGCTGCAAAAAAGATGAATATCTCCCGGCCTACCTTCACAAGGATCTATAATCAGATGCTCAAACAAATTGCAAGGTCATTTGTGGAAGGAAAATCTATTGAGATAAGTGGTGGAAATTACAGTATGGAAAAGGAGTGGTACAGATGTAAAAAATGCTTTAAGCTGATTGAAGGAATGCAAAATCATTTCAGGTGCGGCAATTGCTCCTCATTTAATAAAAATGAACTAATTAAACTAAACTGATTAATAAACAAATTAATGGAAATTACTTTTGATGGTGGTAAAGTTGTGACAGCTCATTCACACGGACATATTATCAGAACCGATCAGCCTCTCGATAACGGAGGAGGTAACAGTGCCCCGGCACCATACGATCTGTTCCTGGCTTCGATAGGCACATGCGCAGGCATATATGTAAAATCATTCTGCGATAACCGCGGAATACCAACGGAAAATATAAAGATCATCCAGAGCCATGAATGGAATGAACAGACAGGCCTTCCGGTAAATATCAGGCTCGATATAAAGCTGCCTGCCGACTTTCCTGAGAAATATAAAGATTCATTGATTCACGTTGCAGAACTCTGCAAAGTAAAAAAGAGCATAGCCAATCCTCCAAAATTTGAAATAATAACTTCAAAGATCTGAATATGAAAATTGCAGTACCCACAACATCAACAAACCAGATAGACAGTCATTTTGGTCATTGTGAATCTTACACGGTATTTACCGTATCTGACAATAGTGAGATTACAGAAACAAAAAAGGTTCAGTCACCGCAAGGCTGTGGCTGTAAATCAGATATTGCCGGAATCCTCGCTTCCGACGGTGTTTCCGTTATGCTCGCAGGTGGAATCGGAGCCGGCGCCATTAACATATTGAACAGCAATGGAATAAAAGTAGTCAGAGGCTGTGAAGGCGATGCAGATCAGGTAGTGAAACTCTATTTATCCGGAGAGATCCACGACAGCGGAAGCAGTTGTCATCAGCACGAGGAACATCACCAGCATGGCCACCAGTGCAGCCATAATTAATCAAGATCCTTTGCAATAGCCATCGCGGCTATTGTTCCGTCTGAAACTGCAGTGGTTATCTGGCGATATTTCTTGCTTATCACATCACCTACCGCATAAACACCCGGTATGCTTGTTTGCATGTCGTCATTGGTCTTTATGTAACCCCACTGATCGAGCTCCAGCTTCTCCTTTATCATCCCGAGGTTAGGCCTGAATCCGATGAAAATGAAGACACCATCACTTACCAGCTTCCTTAAAATGTGTGTCTTCAGATCTTCAACTGCTGTGATTATCTTATCGCCTTCTCTTGTGAACGACCTCGGTTCACTTTCGAAAAGTATACTCACTTTTGGATTATTGAATATCTTTTCCTGGGCCTGCTTATTGGCAGTGAGTTTATCGAACTGGTGAACCATCGTCAGACTTTTCGCAAACCTCGTTATATATTCCGATTCTTCAACAGCAGAGTTACCGCCGCCTATGACCACCACATCTTTGCCTTCATAATATTTTGCATCACACGTTGCACAGTATGAAATGCCATTCCCTTTTAACTCCTTTTCGCCAGGAGCACCTGTAAGATTAGGGGTTGTGCCTGTCGCAATTATTATCTTTTTTGCCCTTACGGTTTCAAATTCATCAACTACTACCTCTTTTTTGAGGAGGTCGACACTGGTAATGTCTACAGCAACCTTGTATACCGTCCCGCAAAGCTTAGTCTGCTCGCTCATATTATGCGAGAGCATGTATCCAGGCTGGGGATCGATGAATCCCGGGTAATTTGAGACCTCATGTGTGGTCGACACATGACCGCCCGGCAGCGAAATGTCAATCAATACCGTATTGATTTTGGACTGGCACAGGTAAAGACCCGCAGTAAGACCACCGGGTCCGGCGCCGAGGATAATCACATCAAAATCCGATACTGTCCGTTTTATCCCTGATTTTATCTCTTCAATCCTTTTTACAGGAAGCATCGAATCGAGCCTGGCTATAATTTCGCTTTTTTTTATACCTCCGCTAAGGCGTCCGGCAATCTCATTTCCATTATCGAAAAAGAGAAGTGTGGGTGAAGACTTCACTCCCAGCTTTTCAGCCAGCTCCCTGTTCCCCTGCCTGTATATCTTCATGAAACTTATATCACTTCCATAGAGACCTGAAAGATCTTCAAATTTTGAAGCAAGAGCCTCACACGGCGGACACTCAGTTGAATAGAAGTCAAGAATTACTTTACCTCCTTTTAGTACTTCTTTCTCAAAATCCGATGCATTGATCTCTTTCATTTTAACCTGATCTTAATTAAATTATTTTTTACTACTCCCAAAGTATGCTGCAAAACCGAGTCCCAGGAGCTCGTTAACCGGTCTGCAATCGGGCGAACAAATGTCGCCTGATCTGTTTTTTGCCACAGAGCCGCATCCCCCTCCGCAGGCGAGCTGTACAGGGCAATCACGGCATTTAGAAATTGCAGTCACATCTCTCTCCTGCCACCCTGATATTATTTCATCTCTTTTATTTACGACAGGATAAAATGTTCCGAGCGATTCTCCATCCTTGCCTACCGTCGCAGTACAGGAATAGATATTTCCTGTATAATCAAAAGCCCATTCTGTCTTGCAGGCAGGACAAGAATCGAATAACGGATCAGGCAATGACCCGTTCTCCGACAAAAATTTAGCTACAGAATATGCTGGCTTGTGAAATTCAGTTATGTATGGGTATTTCTTAATAAGTTCGTAAATCTCTTCATAAAGGGATACTCTGCTTAAAAGAAGGTCAGGGTCTGATGAGCAGTGGTGCAGTTCATAATTTCGTCCGATCTGTGTTTTAAACAATGGATTGCTCGTCCAGCCTCTTTCAATGGCAAAGGCAGCCAGTGCCGGAAGATCATTTATATTACCCTTGTCGGCCACCATCCGGAGGTTTACAGGAATGCCGTAACTCAGTGCTGCATCCACGCCATTCACAATCTTAATAAAAGTTCCTTCTCCTCCTTTCAGAAAACGACGGTGGTCATGAACACCCTTTGTACCGTCAAGTGTTACCTGCACCTCACGGATCTTTCCCTTTGCCAACAGGGGGATATATTCTTCGAGAGAATAGCCATTAGTCACGAAACAGAGATCAAGGCCTGCACCATTTGCCTTGTCGATGATGTATCCGATGATCTCTCTCTGCCTCGATGAGGGTAGAAGCGGCTCTCCGCCGAACAGAGTCAGATACTTACGCCTGCCTGCGAATTCATTATTAATATAATCAAAGAATGCATCCGCCACATCCCTGGTGAGTTCTTTCCCGGGCAAAACATACTCGTCCTGGTAGCAATATGAACATGCAAAATTACAGCTGTAGTTTGTAACGAAGAATATCTGAATTTCGTCTGTTTCGCGGCTCTCAGAAAAATCGAGATATTTTGAACGGAAGAGCTTTTTCTCCTGATTTTCATCAGCGAGATAGCCTTTTGATTTCAAATCATCAAGGAAAATAATATCCTCAATACTTTCGCCCTTTTGCAGCTTTGCAGCCAGGGCTGCTTCCTGCGGATCAAGGATATCTGCGTTACCTGTCAGCGGATTGAGAATAAAAGAATTCTCTGAATCGCGGACATGCGAAAGAATATTGTACTTCGACCAGTACACTTTATCAGTCGTGGCAGCCAGCCACTGTTTTTGATGTTTTTGCACAACACTGTGCGGTTTTTGTTGTTGAAACTGATTCCTTCTTTCTGATTACGCTTTTCATTTCTTTTATTATTAGTATGATTTGATACTTTTAATAATTAATTCCTGCAGGCGCCCTTGCATCCCGGTTTTTTCCCGGAAACGGTCCAGCTTGCAACTTTGATCTGTCCTTTTGTATAAGGTTCAGACTCCTCGATGATCGTGATTTTTTCAAATCCCGCTTTTTCGAGTTGAAGCAGATACCTGTCACGGGTTACAGCGCCAGCCCAGCATTCTGAGACAGCCACAGGATCATTTCTGTATTCATCCGGTACAGTTTCTGTTGAATATATATCGCTGACAACAAAACGTCCTCCTTTCTTAAGTATCCTGTAAATTTCGTTCCATACAGCTTCCTTATCTTCAGAATGGTTTATTGTGCAGTTTGAGATAACAAGGTCGGCTATGTTGTTCTCAAGTTCTATTTTTTCAAGTGTTGACTGGATGAATTTTACATTATTAACACCAAGTCTTTCAGCTGTATTGTTGGCTTTTCTGAGCATCCCGTCGGAGATATCGATGCCGTAAACGAAGCCCTCCTCACCCACGATATCAGCCAGCCTGAGAACATCAGTCCCTCTGCCGCTTCCAAGATCTACACAGGTTTCTCCGTTGCGGGGATCAGAGTAATTAATCGCCCCTCCGCACGACAGACAACAACTGCTTTCTGCCAGTTCTGTATACCTCTTGTTTATTTCCTTGAGTTCCATACCTGTTAATATTGTGCAAAGATACGACGAAAATATTAAATCGCAATAGTATCACTTAAATCTTTTTATTATCACCCGAAAATTTAATTAACTTTGTGGAGTATAATCCCGGAAATGAGTCGAATTTTCAAATCTGATCCTGAGGCCTCGGAACTGGAAGAAATGTTCAGTAACGATGATAAATGCCTGCATTTCCTTGCAGAGACTAAGTGGAAGGAAGGTTTCAGATGCAGGAAGTGTGGAAACACAAATTACTGCAAGGGGAAGACACCTTACTCACGACGATGCACAAAATGTAAGACCGAGGAATCAGCCACCTCGGGTACCATATTCCATAACTGCAAATTCCCGCTCCACAAAGCATTTTTCATAGCCTGGAATGTATGCAGGGGAAGAGAGGAAATCTCAACCTATGAATTCGCCAGGAAACTTTCCCTGCGACAGATGACCTGCTGGAATTTCAAGAACAAGATAAGACAGGCTTTAAATGAGATGGATTCCCTCTCGGAAAAAGAAAGGGAATCCATCATTAAAATGTTGAGCTGACCTTCCGGCTCAGTCAGTGACTGTTTGCACAATTTCAAATGTCTCATCGGAGGCTGCCTTCATCGCATCAGCAACAGCTGGTTTTTGACCGTCAGCCAATGCATCTCCTTTGATCAATGCCAGGTAAGTCAGTCCGTCATCCTTGACGTATACCGATATCCGGCAGGGCATCATTACCGACATGATCCTTTCATCGTTAAGTTCAAGCATCTTACCTGAATATTGAGGTTTACAGATCTCGATAACTTTTACCGGTTTCACACTTTTTCCCGATTTTGCCAGTGAGAGCTGCAGGTCATGTACCGCTGGTACCTTCCACTCTCTTCTTTCAGCCTCACTGATTATCAGTTCGACCGTTTTATCGAATCCGGACTTGCTGACCTTCTCGACAACCATTTTGTTCTTATTCATTTCAGAATAATTAAATATACATGTTTATGAGTTGCTCAAGGAGTTCCTGTTTGCCGCTGATAGTTTTCGGTTCACTACCTTTCTTAGCTATATCATGAAGCTGTTTCAGCGTAAGCTTTCCTTTTTCGAAATCTTTTCCGGGACCTTTATCAAACGACCCATAACGTTTTTTTCGTATCGCAAGGTAATCACTCTCCTTCAGTACTTTATCAGCGATCACCAATGCCCTGGCGAATGTGTCCATACCACTGATATGGGCTATAAAGATATCCTCATTGTCAGTTGAATTTCTACGGATCTTAGCATCAAAATTGATACCTCCGGTTTTGAAACCACCGGCCCTGAGGATAACCATCATAGCCTCAGTAATTTCATAAACGTTTGTGGGGAACTCATCTGTATCCCAACCGTTCTGATAATCACCTTTGTTGGCATCAATACTACCCAGCAATCCTGCATCTGCAGCCACCTGAAGATCGTGCGCAAAGGAATGGCCGGCAAGTGTTGCATGATTGACTTCCACATTAAGCTTAAAGTCCTTTTCAAGACCATAATGGCGTAAGAAGCCGACCACTGTGGCTGCATCATAATCGTACTGATGCTTCGAAGGCTCCATGGGTTTCGGTTCAATAAGGAATGTTCCCTTGAAACCATTCTTACGGCCATAATCACGAGCCATAGTAAGCATCATAGCCATGTGATCAAGCTCTCTTTTCATATCTGTATTGTGAAGGCTCATATATCCTTCCCTGCCACCCCAGAAAACATAATTCTCACCTCCAAGGGCTATAGTGGCGTCTATCGCATTTTTCAGCTGTGCGCCCGCATTGGCAACAACTGCAAAATCGGGGTTTGTTGCCGCTCCATTCATATAACGGGGATTTGAAAAAAGATTTGCCGTTCCCCAGAGAAGCTTTACACCTGTTTGTTTCTGCAGATTTTTCATTACCGGGACAAACTTGCCGAGCCGTTTTTCAATGTCGAAGACAGAGCCGTCGCTGCCTACAACATCCACATCGTGAAAACAATAATATGGAGCGCCGATCTTGGTTATGAATTCAAATGCCGCATCGAGCCTCTGGCTTACTTTTTCATCAATCTTAAGGTTCTTCCATGGGAAAGCATGGGTAGCATCACCAAACGGATCAGACCCGTCTCCGCAGAAAGAATGCCAGTATGCTATTGCAAAACGAAGATGATCTTTCATCTTTTTGCCTGCAACGAGCTGTTCAGGATTATACCACCTGAAGGCAAGTGGATTTTTTGATTTAGGGCCTTCATAACTGATCTTCCCGATACCGGGATAGAATTCTTTTTTGCCTTTGTAAATCATATCTTTAAATTTAAAATTATTGTTTAATAAAAATCCATTAACCGCAAAGTACGCAAAGTCATAGCAAAGCAAACAAAGGTAAATTGCAGTATCTTAGTTCTTTGCGATCTTTGGATTTAATGCTTTGAGCCCTTTGCGGTTAATGGATCTTCCTTTTGATACAGCCTCTTTTATCTATTCAATCACTAATAAGTATTTT
>JAKLFN010000379.1 GCA_022711195.1 Bacteroidota bacterium | reverse complement strand
CCTATTTTGATTAGTGGTGGTGTTTAAACCCCCTTTAGGGGGTGCCCCGGCATTTGACGGGGCGGGGGTCAATATATCCTTTCCGGATATACACCAGCGCTGATCATCTTCTTAATGCTTTCAACAACAAAAGGTTTATCCTCGCGGTAGGTAACACCGAACCACCTCTCGTTGCTCATAAGCACCTTAATCTTTATAGCGCCGTTCTTAACAAACTTATCGAGTGAGGTGGGAATATCAAGTTCCGACTTCAGATCCATTCCTTTTGTATTGATAAAATTCCTGAACTCCTCGCCGAGGAAATTATAACATGTCGGTTTGAATCCGAACAGGTTCATCGAGACAACTTCGTTTCCGGAAAATTTCTGAATAGATCCATCCGCTGCTGTAACTTTAGCGCCTGTTGCTGTCTTCTCTATCTGCCTCGTTTCTACAATATTGACGAGCAAGCCCTCCTTATTCACACTACATACACCTCTGTTTACGGTTCCATGGTCGGAAAGTGTGTTGCCCAGTTTGTAGCCTATGATCGTATATGTATCCGGATCTTTGTCATTAACAAGAAAGTCATGGAGTATCTTATATGATTCAACACCATAATAATCGTCGGAATTGATTACACCAAAAGGCTCCCTGATCTTATCTTTTGTAACGAGTATTGCATGACTTGTTCCCCAGGGCTTGGCCCTGTCGGGCGCTACTTTTACTCCTTCAGGAAGATTGGTGATCTCCTGAAAAACATAATCGACTTCTATCCTGTTCTTCAGCTTTTTTACAAAACGTTCCTTAACCTGTTCCTCAATATCGCGTCTGATAACAAATACGATCTTTCCGAATCCGGCACGGATTGCGTCATAAATTGAGTAATCGATTATCGTTTCACCGGACGGACCGACTTCATCAAGCTGCTTATTTCCGCCATAACGGCTTCCCATTCCTGCTGCCAGAACTAAAAGTGTAGGTTTCATATTTGTAAGGTTTGTTTTCACAATTATACAGAAAAATATGTTATTTTTAAGATTTACTGAGAACTATAAAATATTGATTTTTGTTTTGCCTGAAAATCAATTTCTTGCCTTGTACCTGAAGCTATGAAATTGATTTTTGTCGCACATTTCAGTGTTGTTGCAGACGAAGAAGATCAATTAAAAATCATTACAGCCATGGATTTTACTCTTGAGATATGTACCGATAATGTTGAATCAGCAGTAGTGGCCATGAACGCCGGTGCTCACCGGATTGAGCTGTGCGACAACCTTACAGAGGGAGGGACAACTCCCTCCTTTGGCATGGTAACCTCTGCGCGCGAAAACCTCGGTATAAAGCTTCATGTCATGATCAGACCGAGAGGCGGAGATTTTCTTTACAGCGATACTGAATTCGATATCATGCGTCGCGATATCGATATTTTCGGTGAAGCAGGGGTTGACGGGATAGTCACGGGAATTCTCAGGGCCGACGGAACAATAGACACAGAGCGTACCCAGAAGCTTGCAGAGATGGCAAAACCAATGACGCTGACATTCCACAGGGCGTTCGATCTTTGTGCCGACCCGGTCAGAGGACTAGAAGATATTATTTCGGCCGGCGCAACAAGGCTGCTCACTTCGGGTCATAAGAACACCGCATGGGAAGGAAGGGAACTCATACGGAAACTAATAAAAGTGGCAGGTCAGAGAATAATAATAATACCCGGAGCCGGAATAAATGAATCAAACATAAGAGAGCTTGCTGCCGTGACGGGAGCTGAAGAGTTTCATCTCACAGCCCGCAGCAGTTTCGCAAGCCTGATGTCGTTCCGCAGGGAGGAGGTCAGGATGGGAGGATCGCCTGAGCTCTCAGAATATCTGCGAAAGTCTGCCGACCATCAGAAGATCGCAAAGATCATCTCGCTGCTGAAAATGATCTGAAGCATTTTGAAATAAAGCCCGGATTTCTAACTTTGCCGGGGAGTATCGGTAATCGGTAATCGGTATGAGGCAGACGGAATTATTTGAAAATTAACAAATAAACAATTATATGAAAAGATTAACAGCAATATTATTAGCAATAGTACTTTCAGGATTGATGTCGGTTCAGACATCGATGGCTTGTACAAATTATATTGTGACAAAAGGAGCATCAAAAACCGGATCGGTGATGATAACCTATTCAGCCGATTCACATGTTCTCTACGGCGAATTATACTACTGGCCGGCAAGAGATTATCCTGAAG
>JAKLFN010000378.1 GCA_022711195.1 Bacteroidota bacterium | reverse complement strand
GGTCGGAGTACGTAACCCAATTAAAACCCGTAATACTTCAGCCGACGATGGTAATCCCAAATGGGGAGAGATATGGGTGAATGAACTGCGTCTTAGCGACTTCATCGAAAATGGAGGCTGGGCAGCTAATGCACACATGCAGGCACGCCTGGCTGATCTCGGAACAATAGATGTGGTTGGACAGACAAGCACTCCGGGGTGGGGAAGTATCGAAAAGAAGGTAAATGAGAGAAGCAAGGAGCAGGTTCTTAAATATGATCTTTCGTCAACCCTCGAACTGGGTAAGTTCTTCAATGAAAAACTCGGTGTCAGGCTTCCTGTTTATATGGGCTATTCCGAAACACACATAAAGCCGCAATACAATCCGCTCGATCCGGATATACTTCTGGGCGATGCACTCCGAAACTCAGCAAACGATGCTGCCCGCGACTCGATCAAATCCATAGCGGAGGAATATGCCAGGAGGAAAACAATTACCGTCAGCAATGCCGGAATCTCCAAACGCGGAGAAAAACCCCACCCCTGGGACCTGGCTAATTTAAGTGTAAGTTATACATATAATGAGATATACAAGAGCGGAACAAAAACAGAAATTGACCTGGAGAAAAACCATCGCGGAGGCATCACTTACGATTACAATGCAAGCCCTAAGAACGTGACTCCTTTCAGGAATGTAAAATTCCTCAACTCCCCGATATTCAGGGTAATAAAAGATTTTAATTTCTACCTGTTCCCCAAAAGCCTTTCATTCAGAACAGATCTTAACCGTTATTATAATGAAGTAAAAACAAGAAATATCAATAATCCTTACCTGAAGATCACACCTACCTATAAGAAGGATTTTGAATGGACAAGGATCTATGATTTCAAATATGATCTCACCAGGCAGCTGAAATTCGATTTCACTGCAACAAATATTGCAAGGATCGATGAGCCGGAAGGAGGAGTCAGCCGCGAGAGATACAGCAATACTTACGACATGTGGCGCGATTCTGTTATGACCAGCCTTATGAATTTCGGTCGGAATACCACATATAACCATTTTATAAATCTTAACTATACCATACCCATAAATAAGCTTCCATTGCTGTCGTGGATGAACTCTACTCTCAGGTATGGCTCAGATTATACATGGCTTGCCGGGCCTATATACCCCGACAGTATGAATATAAATGTCGGGAACTCAATCAAGAATCATAATGAGCTGTCATTTACTGCCCAGGCTAACCTTGCAACCATATATTCCAAATCGAAATTCCTTAAAAAGATTGAATCCAACACCCGTCCCGATGCACGGACAAGGATTAAGGCAGAGACCAGGACAGTTACTTTTACAAGGGAAAATATAAACTTCAGGGCAAATAGTGTCAGGAGTATCTCACATAATCTCAAAACCAGGGATGTAAAGGTAAAAGTGACACGCAGAAGCGGGGAGGAAGTAAAAGGCAAGGTCGATATAATGAGTGACAGCAGGATCAATTTCACTGCACCCGAACAGGTTGACGGCGCTACAGTGGTTATTGAAGGGAAGGTTCCTCTAAAGCGCAATCCGCTTGTTGTAACCGGTGAGTATCTCTTAAGAGCGATGCTGGGTGTACGTAATGTGAGCCTTACCCTTACCTCATCGCAGGGTCAGTTCCTGCCGGGTTATATGCCCGAGACTCAAAATGTAGGAATGTCTGAATTCAATGGGGCCATGGCGCCGGGATGGCCCTTTATTCTCGGATTCTCTGATAAAAACTTCTTCGACAGGGCGGCAGCAAAGGGATGGCTATCGACAGACTCACTTCTCAATACGCCAGCATCATCGAACAGCAGGTACGATCTATCTCTCCGGAGCATGGTAGAGCCCTTCCCCGGAATGAGGATCGACGTGAATGCCGACAGGCGATTCATGGAGACCATGAACGCTTACTATATAGCAGATATTAATGGCAGCTTCCCCGACAGTACCAGGAACAGGATTGTAAACGGCCAGTTTTCGATATCGGTAATTTCGTGGGGTACAGCCTTTGAGAAAATTACAAAGGATAATGAATATATATCACCGACCTTCGAGGCATTCAAGGAAAACCTGGTCATTATTTCTGAACGCAGGGCTGAAGAAAGACGGCTTAAAGATCCCGCGTATGATCCTGATTATGATCCTGCGACAGGAACTGCAATTGAGGGACCGTTTAAAAGCGGTTACGGAAAAACATCACGCGAGGTGCTGATACCGGCT
>JAKLFN010000377.1 GCA_022711195.1 Bacteroidota bacterium | reverse complement strand
TCTTTCGTTATCAAATAATTCTATCTGATTATTCACATAAAGTTATAACGAAATAATTAGTTATGCAAATTAATCTCAGAATTTTTACAAAACCGGATCGCCTACGGCGAAAGGATATAATGTTATTATCAATATTGGTATCAATGGTAATTTACCAGCAGAGCTTCATGATTAATTTATGATTTTTAGCCCGTAGGGCTTAAGGTTTTGTAGAAGAGATGATAATATAATCTGCCTGTTACCTCGTAGAGGTTAAACATACACAGGTATCAGGATTCTCTTACAAATAACAAAAAAGCCCCTGACGTTTATAATCAGGGGCAGCCATGAAAAGAATGTTCAATGCTTTTTTGGACAGTAAAAAAGCTTCTTCAAAGTTTTACAACTTTATAGACGTTTACGAGAGATCCCCGTGTAATTTTCATGAAATAAATGCCTGGTGTCAGGCTGTTCAGGTCAAGGTTTGATTCAGATATTCCCTTATCAATAACAGCACTAAGCACTGTTTTGCCATTACCGTCAATAAATGCAACAGTCATCCCTGCTTCAACAGCTTCATCAAACTGAAGCATAAGACGATCACCTGCCGGATTAGGGTAAACCTTCACAACAAGCTGAACTCCGATTTTTTCCTCTACCGATGTAATAAATAATTGGGGCTGAAATCCATGTGCAAGTGTCAGATTGTTACCTGTATAAGCAGGCACCATGAGCTCACCAAGAGTCCATGATAAATTAATACCGGCTTTTGAATCTGACCCCCCGGCACTGGCAATTACACTGTTACCGGACTGGGATAAGGAACTGAGCGAGAAACCAAACACTAATACTATGATTATCAGTTGCTTCATTAAACAATCACGTTTAAAGACCCGCTAAAAAAGTAAAATTACAGCAAATCAGATCAAAATGCAATAAAAAATGGAAAAAACGGATGCCCCGGCAATAGTGCCGCAGGTCAGCTCTTACTATTTCTGTTTTTTGCTCTTCAAATATCCTTGTACCTTAGCGGTAAGGAAAAATCGAAAAAAGAACAGGAAAACAATCGCCCGTCCATGAAACTTAACAAATACAGCCTTGTAATACTTTCTCTTACAGGTGGTTTACTTTCCGGACTGGCATGGTCTGAGGTGTGCACCGGATTGGTTCTGCTGATCTCCTTTGTGCCCTTCTTCATAATCGGAGACCATCTTTGTGAGAACAGTAAAAGATATACACCAAATGCTTATTTTCTGATATTACTGCCCGGATTGCTTTTATTCAGCATCATAGTAATGGGCTGGATGCGTGTTGCCAGCATGGCCGGTGCAATTATGGTCATAACCGGACTGACAGTACTGATGGCTCTTACACTTTGGCTGGCATATATTATAAGAGTTCGCACGGGAAAGATTGCCGGCACTCTTGCTGTTTTTTCACTCTGGATGAGCTATGAACTTATCAGCCTGAATACCTTTTTCATCTCTCCATGGATGAATCTGGGGAACGGTCTTGCAAAGGATATTTTCTTCATTCAGTGGTACGAATATACCGGTACAGGAGGAGGTACGCTCTGGATACTGCTCAGTAACTCCCTTGCAGCGCATATAATAATAAGATATACAAAAGGGCTGAAGGTCAGAAATCAGCTGGTGGCCTGGATACTTCTTATCATTATCCCTTCAGGATTTTCAGCTTACAGATATCTTTCAGTAAATGAAAACACGGAACCTTCGCAGGAAGTGCTTATAATTCAGCCAAATACTGATCCGTATACGGAAAAATTTGTGATCCCGTTCAAAACACAGTTGCAGAAAGTAATCAAGATGGCCTCTGATCAGGCAGGTCCTGAAACTGACTGGATCATCACACCTGAAACAACTGTTGACGATCCCGTTAATCTCACTGACCTGAACAATGACAAATATATTCTGATGCTGAAAGGACTTACAGAAGGAATTCCAGATGCTACAATTGTTTCGGGACTTGTAACTTACAGGCAATATACTTCCAAAGATGCTCCACCGACAAAAAGTGCAGTAAAAAGAGACACTTCGGGGTACTACTCTGATCATTATAATTCTGCAATACGGATCGACACCGGTAAGACCTTTGAATATTACCATAAATCAAAACTTGTACCCGGAATTGAGCGGCAGCTGTTAGGAACATCCGGGAAGCTTGTCAGCAGGCTGCTGCCCTACCTGGGTGGCACAGGGTGGGGATATGGCTGGCAGAATGAAAGA
>JAKLFN010000376.1 GCA_022711195.1 Bacteroidota bacterium | reverse complement strand
CTCCAAGAGGCTGGATAAGTTCAATCTGCAGGTTTTCCATTGAAAAAAAGGCAAGCTTTGCTTTTGCATCAGAAGGATTTCCCATGAATCGTGTCGGTCTTGATGAATGCCCTTCAGCTACACTGGGTTGAGGAGGTTTCACTCCCAGCATTTCAGACCAGGCAATACGGGCTTTATCAATATCTTTAACTATAATCCCCACCTGGGTGACTTTTTTAGAAGTGATCACAGGCTCTTTCTGAGACAATCTTCCGGCGAAAAATGAAAGTGAAACCAGGCTTACTATAAGCACAATGATCAGGATGTTCTTTTTCATGATTTTAATTATTCAAAACCAAAATTATAAATTGTTGAAGCGATAGTTAATTTTTTTGTTGAATATCTGTCTCCTATTCTCCCACTCTCCTATTCTCCCACTCTCCTATTCTCCCACTCTCCTATTCTCCCACTCCCCGGCCGCTTATTCAGCCGGAATAATATAATGAAACCGTTCCCCTGTTGCCATCTGGACCCATGGGAACGAAGGATCATCTCCCAGCCTTACATAATTGAGCCAGTATGGTTCACGGTGGTCAATTGTATGATTCAGCTCGTTTTCATGACCAGGAATAATAAGTCTTGGCCTGAAACCCTTTGCCAGCCTCATCCCGGGATAATAAGACCATGAATTAATCATGATCACATCTATTTTATATCTGTCTCCGATTGTATCTATCCAGTTCAGATCTTCTGTATTCGACTGATCTCCGGTATGAGCAAAGCACATGCCCTCAGGCGAATATACAAGGTAAACATTATTCAGGATATTGTTTCCCTGATGTCCCGGACAAACAACAACTTTCAGATCCTTCTTTTTCAGCGGCAGGTTGACTGTCTGCAATTTATCAACTGTTCTTTCAGGATGAAGGACACTTTTGTAAACCGGTAGTTTCTCCCATAACCCGGGAGGTGTGATAACAGGTTTATTCTGTTCAATAAAGGTGCCGGCAACCCAGTCGTCGGCATGATCGCCATGATAATGAGTAACAAAAAGTACATCCGTAACGTCAATCAGACTTTTGATAAGGTCCTTGCTGAATGCAAAGCTTTCATTTCCCGGGATACCTCTCTGGATATCGAAGCCGATGGTAACCGAAGGGGTTTTTACAATGAAAGTATGATTATACAGTTTCCAGATGACTGCCCCTGACTCAACCTGTAAAGTTCCAATCTCTCTTATCGCATTTTCAATCCTTTCCCTGTAAAATGCCTGAACTGCCGGACGATGCTGTGCTTTTTCCTCATGAAGGACATTATCTATCATCACCAGGGCCATTTTACGTGCCATGTTCTCCTGAAGTGATGGGGGATTTGCTATTAATGCTTCATTAACAAGGCTTAGGGACACTTTTGCCTGCTGGTTCAGAAAACCATCAATATCTCCCCACCAGTCGGTTTTCCTGTCGGGGTCGGTTTTCACCTGTGCCTGTACACTCAGACAGGTACTCATAAGTACAATTAAAACAAAAATAGAATTCTTCATACAGTATTATTTATTTATATTCCAACTAGTTAATGGCAGTAATTGATTTCTTCCTGAAAGTCCCCGGGCATTAATTGCTGCCGGTTTTATTAAAAGGCATCATGTCAATGTAAAAATAAGAAAACAATCCGGGTTTGCCAGCAGGTAACCATTCCTGTTAACAGGCTGGCTGTGTAAAATTATCCGCTCTGAAATAATTAAAATAGATAGAGGATTTTGTTAAGATTGCTTAACTTTCATAAACAAAATCATGCCCATCATGAGGAAGGTAGTCTGTTTAATGGTTGTTTTGATGCTTGCTGTTTTGTGCTTTTCTCAGGAGAAAACAGATATCATAAAGAGAGGCTGGAATTTGGGAGTTCTTCCGGCTGTCGCGTACGACTCAGACCTTGGGGTTTATTATGGTATCATATTTAATCCGTTCGATTATGGTGACGGGTCGATTTATCCAAATTATTTTCAATCACTTTATCTCCAGATTGCAGGTTATTCAAAAGGCAGTTCGGAACATATTCTGGAATATGTATCTTACAATCTCATCCCGGGAATAAAGCTGTTCGCAAAGGCAAAATATGATGGTTATAAAGCATACCCGTTTTACGGATATAACGGAAATGAATCAGTTTATAATCATAAGTGGGAAGACCCGGATGATCCTTCATATAAAACGAGGATGTTTTACAGGATCGAAAAGAAGTATTTAAGGATATCC
>JAKLFN010000375.1 GCA_022711195.1 Bacteroidota bacterium | reverse complement strand
GCACTCGAAAAAGCCGACCTGAAAATAAATGAAAAACAGACTGAAACTGACCTTTACAAACTAAGGAGCCAGATAAACACATACTATTTCAACATCCTTCTTCTTGACAGGCAGAGAGAGCTTCTTAAAAATTACCTCGACCTGATCGGAAAGCGTATTGCGTCAATGAATTCCGGAGTAGAAAATGGAATCATCCTGAAAACTGACGTCGATGTGATGACCTCCGAAAAAATAAAGCTTGAGCAGCAGCTGAAAGAGAACGAGATAAGAAAAATGTCGCTTGTTAAGATATTATCAGGACTGACGGGCGTTGAAATAGATCCGTCATCAGAACTCATGGTCCCTTTGCTTAATGAAGTCAATGACATGGAGCTTTCGAGGCCGGAACTGGAGATATTCGATCTGCGGAAAGAACAGCTGTCTGCCGGAATAAAAGTAATTAGCAGCAAAAGGATGCCAAAAGCTTATGGATTTGCCACGCTCGGATATGGAAATCCCCCCGGCAATAATTTCTTCAGGGATGAATTTGCACCATACTATACCTTAGGCGCGGGTGTAAAATGGAACATCTTCGACTGGAATAAGGCCAGGAATGAAAAAGAGATAATCAGCATACAGCAGTCAGTTCTGGATAACAGGAAGAGCGACATGACCGACAACCTGAAACGGCTGCTTGAAGCCAAGAGCGCCGAAATAGAGAGTATCAGAACGCTTCTTGAAACAGATAACGAGCTCCTGGTGCTGAGAAAGAGGATCACCGCATCGGCAGAATCGCAGTATGAAAACGGAACGATCACGGCAACCGAACTCCTGAATGAAATAAATGCTGAAAAAATGGCAGAGATCAACTCGGAAATACATAAAATAAACCTGTCGATGGCACAGGTGGAGTATTATAATATATGCGGAAAGGACTTTTGACCCCCCTGCACCCCTACAGGGGCGCGTGAATAAGAGCAGTAATTAGACCCCCCTTAGGGGGCAGGGGGTCTGTTAAAAAGTGAAAATAGTAATTCTAAGAATATGAAAACCAGAACATTAATAATCTTTGCAGCGGTGATGCTGGCAGGCTGCAGAAACGGAACTCAGGAAGCTGATGCATACGGGAATTTCGAGGCAACAGAAGTGATCATCTCTTCGGAGACAAGCGGTCGCATAATACGCTTTGATGCTGCAGAAGGTACCGAAGTTAAAAAAGGCTCGGAGATAGCCCTGATTGATACCACCCTATACCATCTTCAGAAGGCTGAAATAGATGCGGGAATGAAAAGTGTCCGTACACGTGTCAGTTCAATTGATGCACAGAATGAGATCATCAGTCAGCAGATAACAAATCTGAAAATCAACATCGGCAGGATAGAAAACATGCTTAAAGATGATGCCGCCACTAAAAAACAGTATGACGATCTTACCGGACAGGTGGCAGTACTTGAAAAGCAGATCGCCGCAAATAACACACAGAAATCGTCGGTTGCCTCAGAGCTGGCTGTTTACCAATCAAAAAAAGCCACTCTCAATGAACAGGTGACCAGGAGCAGTGTCAAAAGTCCGATCGGTGGTACTCTAATTGAGAAATATGCCGAGGCAGGGGAGCTGACAGCAGCAGGCAAGCCACTGGCCAAAATTGCCGACCTGTCGGTCATGAGGCTGAAAGTTTATGTTAGCGGAGCACAACTGGGTAATATCAAGATCGGACAGGACTGCACCGTTAGAGTCGACGATGGTGAAAAAGATTATAAATCATTTACCGGTACTATAAGCTATATCTCCGCTAAAGCTGAATTCACTCCAAAAATAATACAGACAAAGGAAGAACGGGTTACGCTTGTTTATGCTGTGATCATCGATGTAAAGAACGACGGCACGATGAAGTCGGGGATGCCCGGAGAAGCTATTTTTTAGAAATAAGAAGAACATACACAACTTGTCCCGGCTTGTCGGGAGAGGAAACCAGGAGGATCGCAGAGAGACAAAGAAAAGAAAAAATGAAAGAAGTTATTCGGGCATCGGGTATTGTAAAGGCGTTCGGAGATACAGTGGCGCTTAATAACATTTCATTTGATGTGAATAAAGGTGAGATATTCGGCTTTATTGGTCCTGACGGAGCTGGGAAGACGACTCTCTTCAGGATCATCACTACGCTTCTGCTGCCCGATGAGGGTGAGGTTAAGGTTATGGGCCTTGACGTGAAAAAGGGATTCCTGGAATTGAGAAAGAATATAGGTTATATGCCCGGCA
>JAKLFN010000374.1 GCA_022711195.1 Bacteroidota bacterium | reverse complement strand
TTTTCTTAATTTCACGCAGTCGCGGTCGCCAATGGAGCTTGCTGCCCGCAGGGCGATAAAGGAGCTTGGAGGTGAAGAGAAAGACCTTGGTACATTCTCGGATCCTGATTCAGAAGAATATAAAATGATGGTGAAATCGATTGCCGCAAAGCTCGATCTCGATACACTTGTTTACCAGAGGCTCGACGATCTTGTTGAGGCAATAGGACTACCGAAAGAGAAGCTGTGTACACATTGCTGGGATGGGAGCTCTTATTTTTAAGATAAAAGACTAAAGACCAAAGACCAAAGACCAAAGATAAAAGACCAAAGATAAAAGATATAGAGAGGGAGGGTGGTAAGGTAATCGGTGATCAGTAAACTTTAATAAGGAATTATAAGATGAAATATGCAGGGGCACATGTGTCAGCAGAGGGGGGAGTTCAGAACGCTCCTTTAAACGCAAAAGCAATTGGAGCAAAAGCCTTTGCGCTTTTTACAAAGAATCAGAAGCAGTGGTTTTCGAGTCCACTGTCTGCCAGGGCGATATCAGAATTCAGGTCAAACTGCGAGAAATTTGATTACAGGCCATTTCAGATCCTGCCTCACGACAGTTATCTCATAAATCTCGGGCACCCAGAAAAAGAGCCACTGGAGAAATCAAGGCAAGCTTTTCTCGACGAAATGAACCGCTGTGAATTACTGGGCCTCGACAGGCTTAATTTTCACCCCGGAAGCCACCTCAAGAGCATAACTGTTGAAGAGTGCCTGAAAAGGATCGCTGAGTCGATCAATATCACCCTCGACAAAACAAAAGGAGTCACCGCAGTCATCGAAAACACAGCAGGCCAGGGCACCAACCTCGGGCATACGTTTGAACAGATACGGTTTATTATCGATCATGTAGAAGACAAATCCAGGGTTGGGGTATGCATTGACACATGCCATGCATATACATCAGGGTACGATGTAAAAACCAGGGCAGGGTTCACGGAGACATTCCGGAAATTCACAGATATAATAGGAGCAGGCTTTCTTAAAGGGATGCATCTTAATGATTCAAAAAAAGATTTTGGAACACGTGTCGACCGTCATGAGAATCTTGGGGGCGGATTTCTCGGCGAGGAAGTCTTCAGCTTCATAATGAACGACGACAGGTTCGATGATATGCCGCTTATCCTTGAAACCCCGGAAGAGTCGCTGTGGGCTGACGAAATAAAGAAACTTTACTCATTTATAAAATAAGCAAAGGAATTTTGCGGACAGTTCCTACAGGGGAGCAGTTTTATCAGCAATTATCTTCTTTACCTCAGGATCGCGAAGCCTCTCTTTGGTTATTTTGTACCCCAGTTCGTATATCTCATCTGCTTTTTCAACACCGAGGATACTGTAATTGGTAAGCTCGGGAGGAGCTATAAGCAGGTCAAAATGTTTCCTTTTTTCCTCAACCTCTTTGGTCTGGTCGAGCATAAAGACCCTGATGGCAATTGTAATAAGTCCGGAAATTGATTCTTCGTAGCCGACAGGATTTACAAAAGAACCGATAAGAAGGCTGCATTTATTCTGAACGGGTTTTACGGGAAGGTTATCGAGCACGCTGCCATCGACATAATATATCTTATTGATTACAACAGGTTTAAACAATACCGGGATACTGGATGAAGCTATTAAAGCCGTGATAAGATTTCCTTTTGAGATGTAGATTGCCTTTCCGTGGTTAAGATCGGTGGCACATACCACCAGCGGGATTTTAAGGTCTTCAAAGGTTTTTGCCCTTAGATGGGTTTCAAGCAGTTTTTCCACGCCGGTAATCTGCAACAGCCCGTCGCGGGGCAGGACTGGCCTCATATAGTCGAGCTTGCTCTGGAGCTTCATGATCTTAAGTATTTCCACGGGCTTATAACCATCGCAGTATAGGGCTCCGGCCAGAGATCCGGCGCTCGTACCTGTTACAATATCGGGGAAAATATCTGCCTCATTCAGGGCCTGCAAAACACCAAGATGTGCAAATCCCCGTGCCCCGCCACCGCTGAGGACCAGTCCTGTTTTATATTTTGATTCGGGCATGAAAATACTATTTGAATACTATATCGAAAAGGAGCTTCAGGTTAAGAAAGATTACAAATCCGGCAATTACCGAAAGCAGGCCGGTCATAAACCTGGTATTGGCATATTTCCCCATAACTTTTTTTGATGATGTCAGCCATATCTGGAGAACAACCGTGAAAGGCAGCTGAATACTCAGGAAGACCTGTGATAATATCAA
>JAKLFN010000373.1 GCA_022711195.1 Bacteroidota bacterium | reverse complement strand
TATGGATTCTGGGCTGACGGACATGGAAGGCAACAGTCTGATTCGCGTCTCTATTATTGTGACAAAAAAGGAAATGTAGTCAGACTGCCAAAGAAAATTGATTAACCCCGGGATCCCTATTTTCTTAAGAGAGCAACATGTTGATACTGATTATATCAGGATTGATTTGAACTCAAGATCAACCATAATCCTGAAAATTGATCCCTTGTGATCTTACAGGAGAACAGAATAATAAATTAGTAATAAAAAGTCTTGGGAATAATTAAAAATCTGAAAATGAAAAAACTAAATCTGTGGTTTTGCTATTTACTGCTTTCCTATTTTACAATTCTTACTTCATCGTGCAGTAAGAATAATGGCGATAACAGTAATATCATTATTGATAATGGTAAGATCGCTCTTGGATTCGATAAAAATAACGGTTCTCTGTCTGTGTTCAGGGATATTCAAAATTCCCATGACTGGTTTGATACCACTTCAGTGACAGGTTCGCCCTGGGAAATTGAATTCACAAAAGACGGGGTCAGTGAATTAATTGATTTCAGCAGCGCCACTAAGTTCAGTTCTTCAAAGCCTGATCCGGCAACAATTGTGCTGAAATGGAAAAAATTCAACAAGCCGGAGATCAGCAAACTAGAGGTAGAGGCTAAAATTTCACTTGATAAGGACAAGGCTTTATCATACTGGAATATTTCGGTCAGGAACTATGATGGAAAGCTGCTTAAACAAGTTTTATTCCCAAGGATCGCAGGCCTTAAAGAGGGAGGTAATGAATATCTTGCGGTACCCCAGTGGATGGGACAGATAATGAAAGATCCCCGGAAAAACCTGGCAGCAATTAAAAGCAGGATAAGAAAGTATGAATGGATATATCCCGGTCTTTCATTTCAATGTCTTGCATTGTATGATCCTGAAAAATGCGGTTTTTATGCTGCATCAAATGACTCCCTGTCATATATTAAAAACTTTTCCTTCTCACTTGATACACTGAATACTCTGGTTTACCGGATGCATAATCTGCCTTCGCTTGATCCTTCATCGGCCAATTATTCAACTCCATATTCCGGGGTTATAGGAACTTTTAAGGGTGACTGGATCACTGCTGCGGGTATATACAGGGATTGGGGTTCAAAACAGCGCTGGGCAAGGGAAAGCAGGATTAAGAGGAATCTGACGCCGGAGTGGCTCGAAAATACTGCCCTGTGGGTCTGGAACAGGAGCAAATCAGATAATGTTCTCGTTCCGGCAGCAGATATAAAACAAAGGCTCGGCCTGCCCGTAAATGTCTTCTGGCACTGGTGGCACGGTTGTTCATATGACGACGGTTTTCCCGAATATGTCCCGCCGCGGGAAGGGGAAAAATCATTCCTGTCAGCTGTGGATGAAGCTCATAAGAAAGGAATAAGATCAATTGTTTACATGAATCAGCGCTTGTGGGGTACAACCACGGAAAGCTGGACAAAAGAAAATGCAGTTGAGCATGCTGTTATGAACGCTGGCGGAAAAATAAACACTCATGTCTATAATATATTCAGCAATAAAGGTACTGCATCAATGTGTATGGGGACTCAGTTCTGGAAGGACAAATATGCATCATTGAGTGACAGTGCTGTTAACACTTATACAGTCGACGGAGTTTATATGGATCAGGCCTGTTCTGCTCTGTTGTGTTATGACCCTGATCATGGTCACCCGGTAGGTCCGGGTAAGTACTGGCTTGAAAACTTCGGGAAGCTTACGGATCAGATCCGTTCTAAAATTCCGCAGGAAAAACAAATGATACTTGCAGGGGAAGGTTGCGGCGAAGCATGGCTGCCTCACCTGGATCTCATGCTGACCCTGGCAGTGAGCAAAGAGAGATATGCAGGAGTGAACCAGTGGGAAACGATTCCCTTCTTCCAGGCTGTTTATCATGAGTATTCGATAACATACGGTAACTATTCCTCATTGCTTGTTCCACCGTATGATGAACTGTGGCCGGCTGAATATGCACCCAAAAAGCCTCTTGAAATGCTTGATAAAAAATTCAATAAACAATTCCTGATGGAACAGGCAAGGTCATTCGTCTGGGGAATGCAACCGACAATAGCAAATTACCAGGCTAAGCTTGCAAGCCAGAGGAAAGAAGAAATAGATTTTCTGCTCGATCTGGCACGAACCAGAAATAACGCACTGAAATATCTGTTGTTCGGTAAATTTATGAAAAATCCTGATTTCGAAACGCCTTATGAGGAAATGGACATATCAA
>JAKLFN010000372.1 GCA_022711195.1 Bacteroidota bacterium | reverse complement strand
GGGCGAAGAAAAGGAATTCTCTTTTCCTGAAATAAAAGTTGAAAATCCGGATCTGTGGTGGCCCAACGGCATGGGAGGCCAGCCTTTGTATAAAATGAAGATCGATTATGTGGAACAGGATGGCAAAAAATGCGATTCTGAAATTGTTACATTCGGAATAAGAGAAACATCCAATTATTTCGACAAACAGATCACCGCACAGGTCTTCTCAGTGAACGGACAGAAGATCTTTATAAAGGGTGGCAACTGGATCGCTTCCGATGCTCTTTTAAGACTGACAAAGGAGAGATACGATGCTGAAATCAGACATCATGCCGGCATGAATATGAACATGATCAGAGTCTGGGGAGGGGGACTTACAGAACGGCCTGAATTCTATGAAGCATGTGACAAATATGGTATTCTTGTCTGGCAGGATATCTGGATAACTGGTGATTGTAACGGTGAATGGAATGATCCTTTAAAAAAGGAATCACAGGCACGGCGGAAAGCCTATCCCGATGACCATAATCTTTTCCTTGAATCTCTTGTTGATCAGATCAAAATGCTCCGCAATCACCCGAGCCTCTATCTATGGTGCGGCGGAAATGAAACCTATCCTCCCCCGGATATATTGCAGGCCCTGGAAAAAGATATTTTCCCGAAATATGATCCTTCACGATATTTTCTTGATATGTCAACTTCACCGAAACTCATGACAAACAAGATCGGAGGTGTAGGTGACGGACCTTACGGCATCAGGGAACCCGAAAAGATATTCACTGAAAGATCTTTCCCCTTCAATCCGGAAACAGGATCAATAGGTATCCCGAACTATGATGGTCTGATAAAATTCATACCCGAAGATGAACTGATACCTCCGCAGTCACCGCGAGCATCAGGATCCTGGTCATATCACAAATATCTGCCTCTCATGGATTTCCCCGACAGATATGGTAAAGTGAAAGATATCCGTGATTTCTGTATGAAGGCACAGCTTGTAAGTTACGAGCAATACAGAGCCCTTCAGGAAGCGTTCAACCATAAGATGTGGGACTGGTACACGGGAATGCTTGTATGGAAGAACCAGAATCCCTGGACAGCTCTCAGAGGATTTTTCTATGATTACTATCTGGATTACACAGGGGGCTATTTCGGTTATAAGCATGGGGCAGCACCGGTACATATCCAGCTTAACCTGAATGATTCTGTTGTTTGTGCTTTAAACCAGACTGTCAAAGACTTTAATAATATTACTGCAAGTGTTACTTTATATGATCTTCATGGTAAACCTCTTTCTGAAAACACGAAAACTCTATCCCTGAAAGCACATAATCTTGTATTACTTGACAAGGTCACACTTCCCGGAGCAAAGAATGAAGAGGTTTATTTTCTGAAACTGATCCTTTCGGAAAAGGATAAGGTTATTGATGAAAATCTGTACTGGCTTTCAAACAGACCAAAGTCATACGAAAAACTGAATGAACTTGCTAAAGTAACGCTTAAGACAGATATAAATAAAACTGTTGATAATAAAGTAATTATTAATGTCTCCAATCCTGGTAACGAAACTGCCTTTTTCATACGTATGAAGATAAATAACCAGGATAAGGAACTTGTTTTGCCGGTATTCTTTACTGAGAATTATTTCACCCTTCTGCCCGGAGAAAACAGACAGGTTGAACTTGATATTTCAGGTGCGTGCAATAAAAATGAGTCTGGTGAATTAAAACTGGTGGTTGAAGGCTGGAATATTGTGACAGAAGAAAAGAGATTCTGAAAACGGTCCCCTGTTTCATTTCCTCTGAACAATCGTGGCCATTTCCCGGCCAGTCGATTTGTCCCTTCATTGCTCATAATAACAGTCAGCCCGCTCGCTATTTATTATTTCCATGTAATAACAAAGATGCTTAATAAATCTCCAATAAACCTGGTTGCACAGTCGTGGTGACCGGGTCCGGATATAAATTTGATTTTCAGGATTAAAATAAACTTGACTTGCATTGTATTCTGTCGTAATTTTACTAAAGGAGAAAAAACAGCTTCTGTTTTAACCTGATCCCGCCTGATATGGAATCAGAATGGTTTAATGCGGATGAATTTAATTAACTTATTAATACAGACTCTATTAATTTTACTGAAATGAAACAAATAAGCAGAAGCAAGCTGAATCAGTTGATGCACTGTGGTCAGGGGAAGGTATCCCGGCACCTCAGCCATTCAGGGAGTCGGATTCCGGCCGTGAGGACGCTGGTCGTGAGGATTCCGGCCGT
>JAKLFN010000371.1 GCA_022711195.1 Bacteroidota bacterium | reverse complement strand
AAGGGTGAGAAGAAGCAGAAGAATACTGTAAATTATCTGACCGGACAAAACCGTGAGGAACCCATAAGGACGGATATGACCTATAATGCAGACAACTGGTACGGAGCTCTTTATTATGCCATTCAGCCTTTCAGGAAAAACAGGCAGACACATTACATTCTCCTGGGACTCGATTACGGCAATATAAAATTATCCAGGAAGGTTATTGAGGTCCTGAACTTTACGCCCGACGGTGATATTCTTTTCGGTCTGGATTGTTTTGAAAAGGAAAATGAGACAGGATTGAGGTACGTTCTTGAATATTCTCCGGAAGGAATTGTTTCTCTCAGGATGGAGAATCCGAAAATGATCGTTTTCGACAGTCTGACAAAAGTTACAACCGGTCATGGCGACGGTTCGGAACTGTCGGGAGCAGGGATCACTTTTGATGCATATGTCTTTAAAAGAGGTTCCTGGAAATTCATTTCAGATGTAGACGTGAAGAATAAGAAGAAAGACTGATCATTTACTTAATAGTATGAGCCGGAAAAAAATCACACACCTGGTATGTTATGATGACCACCGGACATTTACCGAGGATGTGCGGAAAAGGTTCTCTGATGAGACCAAATACAGAATTGAATCATTTCATATCAGAGAAGAGTTTTTGAACCATTTCAGGAAAATAGCTGAAAATAAATCATGCAAGGTGGCTATAATAGTGGTGCCGGATTCTGCTGAACAGCAGGAATCCGTAATAAAGCTGCCACCGGAAGTAATAATATCTGATCCTGCCACCGGGATCATCCTCATCGTGCCTGCTGCAAGGATGGAAGAGGTCAGAAAAGCCGCCAAATTCAATATCGACGCCTATATCCCGAATAATACGAACGCTATGCTCAGGATACACAATGAAGTTAAAAAGCTCATCAGCGAGTATAATATTAATGTATACAGGAAGCGCAGGAATATTTCACTGAGTATACTTCTTGCTTTCGCTGTTATCACCGTTCTGGCGGTTATCATTGCCTATTTCAGATTTCCCGGCTATTTCTGAAAAAACATCAGCTGCCGTTCCGGATACAAAAAATGACTAATTGTCAGTCAGGCCTTGTGGCACATTCTTTGAAAAGGAGGTGCGACAGATAATTGTTAACTTCTAAAATTACATACCATGCAAAAAGGAAAGATTGGTGTAACCACTGATAACATTTTCCCTATTATCAAAAAATTTCTCTATTCCGATCATGAAATATTCCTGAGGGAGCTTATCTCGAATGCCGTTGATGCCACACAGAAAATAAAGGCAATGGCATCAGCCGGTGATTATAAGGGAGAACTGGGTGATCTGACAATCCGGGTGTCGGTTGACAAGAAGAAGAAAACTATCAAGGTATCCGACTCTGGCGTGGGAATGACACAGGAGGAGCTTGATAAATACCTTAACCAGATAGCTTTTTCCAGTGCCAATGAATTCCTGGATAAATATAAGGACCAGGCAAATAACCTTATCGGCCATTTCGGACTGGGTTTCTATTCATCCTTCATGGTCTCCGATAAAGTAGAGGTTTTAAGCCGTTCGTGGCAGGACGGATCAAAAGCTGTCAGGTGGACATGTGACGGCAGTCCTGAATTTACTATTGAAGATGCAGAGAGAGAAGCGAGGGGGACGGATGTGATACTTCACATAGATAAGGAATCGAAAGATTTTCTGGAAGAAAGCAAAATTGAACAGCTACTTAAGAAATACTGTAAGTTTCTGCCTGTTGAGATCGCATTCGGCAAAGAACAGGAATGGAAGGATGGAAAATATGTCGACACCGGGAAAGATAAGATCATAAATAATACAAAACCTGCCTGGACCATCAAGCCCGCCGATCTGAAGGAGGAAGATTATAAAAAATTCTACCGCGAACTCTATCCTGTAGGGGATGAGCCATTATTCAACATTCATCTGAATGTCGACTATCCTTTCAGGCTTACAGGTATACTTTATTTTCCGAGGATAAAGAATAATATTGAGATACAGAAGAATAAGATACAGCTTTACTGCAATCAGGTTTTTGTTACCGATTCGGTTGAGGGAATAGTACCGGAATTCCTTACACTTCTTCACGGAGTTCTCGATTCCCCGGATATCCCGCTGAATGTATCGAGGAGCTACCTTCAGAGCGATGCCAATGTAAAAAAGATATCGAGCCACATAACAAAGAAAGTTGCCGACAGACTCCAGGAGATATTTAAGAATAACAGACAGGAATTTGAAAAGAAATGG
>JAKLFN010000370.1 GCA_022711195.1 Bacteroidota bacterium | reverse complement strand
GCCGGAAACCTTATAATCAAATTCGGTCCGGAATTCAATGTTGTCCTGGAAGGAAACCAGAGAGATCTGGAGGAAGTTGTTACTGAGATATCGGGAGATAAGCTTATCATTAAACAGGAAAGCTGGCGGTTCCGTTTTGAGGATAAGGTGATAGTGACCATTACAATGCCGGAAATAACAGGATTGAGTGTCTCCGGCTCGGGAAATGCTGAGATAACAGATGATATTAAGAATGCCGATGATCTGGATCTTAGTGTAAGCGGAAGCGGTAAAATAATTACTGCCGGAATTGTCGCAGATGAATTTAATTGCAGTATTTCCGGTTCGGGGGATGTTATAATCGGATCCGGTGGTGAAGCCGATCGCGGGGAAATATCAATAAGCGGATCAGGTGGCTACAGGGGTGAGGATTTTGAAATAGATCATCTGGCAGTGAGGGTTTCCGGCAGCGGAAGCTGCTTTTGCAAGGCCGGCGATTCACTGCAGGCTTCTATCTCGGGAAGCGGGAATGTTACCTATAAGGGTGATCCCAGGATAGATGCAAGGGTGTCAGGATCGGGGAAGGTCAGATCAGCCCAGTAAACTACTGCCTGATTATTTTTACTACACCGTTGTTTTCCACCCTTATAACTGAGGAAGGGTGGAATTTCCTTTTGTCATCACGACGGTAACTGACTACATAATCAACTTTTTTTATGAGATCAGGATCAATTTCCCCGAAATTTGCCGGAGAAGGCTTGCCGCTTATATTTGCCGAAGTTGAAACAATGGGTTTTCTGAATCTGCTTATAAGCTCGCTGCAGAATTCTTCATAGCAGATACGTATTCCCACAGAGCTGTCCTCGGCGCAAACTCCTGGAGCAAAATTTCTTCCTGCAGGATAAATGATAGTCAGGGGAGAGTCGGATACTTCAATGAGTTCATATGCTGTTCCGGGAATGTCCTTTACGTACCTCTCCAGCATTGTCAGACCGTTAACAAGTACTATCAGGCTTTTATTCTCGCCCCTTGGTTTTATTTCAAGTAACTTATTTACGGCGGAAGGATTGGTAGGATCACATCCCAGTCCCCAAACAGTATCGGTAGGATATAAAATCACCCCTCCTTTCCTGAGAGTTTCAAGAGAAAGTTTAATATCTTCTTCAAATCCGGTCATTTCACTTTATTTTTATTGATCTGATCAGTATTCATTTCCCTAAGTTTCGCATACTTAAGGAAGCTTGAATAGGCTGAAATTGAACAGGCAATATAACCCGTATATCCGTCAAGAAATCCTGCTCCCCAGAAATAAGTCCGGATAAAACGCCACCATTTATGGGAAACAGCTGCAAACGGTCCGGCTTTTTTCCCTTTCCTGAAGTATTCCTTGGCCATAATAGTCGAGAAGCTGTTTATCTTATCAATATGTTCCTTAAATGATGAACAATACCAGTGATACAGGTCGCCCTTCAGCTTTTTGACACTGCCGCCATTGTGTGGCATGAACTTATCATGCGGATTTGTACCTGCCCATTTGCCTCTTGTCCTGTTGAATAACCTTACATGCGGATCGGGATACCATCCTGAATGTTTGATCCATTTGCCGCAATAATTTGTCAGCCTGTGAAACTTGTAAGCATCAGCATCAGGATTATTTTTTATTTTGAGGATCGACTCCTTTAATTTTTCACTGAGTTCTTCGTCTGCGTCAAGAGAAAGAACATAATCATTTGAGGCAAGGGAGAGTGCATAATTTTTCTGTTCTACATACCCTTCAAATTTATGTTCAGTAAACCTTACATTGTATCTGCTGCATATCTCTTTTGTTGAATCGGTCGAGTAGGAGTCAACAACGATAATTTCGTCTGCTATTCCATCAAGCGATGCGAGACATTTTCCTATATGCTGTTCTTCGTTGAATGCTATTATAACTGCTGATATTTTTGACATCCTGGTTTCTTTCTGGTTTATTTCAAGACACAGGGTCTGAGGTTGGTATCCGGTATCCGGTATTCGGTATTCGGTATTCAGTATTCGGTGTGGTCAGTATTTCTCATCCAGTATTCGGTGTTCAGAATTTAAAAGTAAAACGGTAAAGCGGGAAGCAGGAAGTAAGAAAATAGCAAAGGGATTTTCCCCCGGGGAAACAATAAAAACAATAAATAATTATTGATATACGATAATTTATTATTGCAAAACAACAATAATATATTGATTAACAATATGTATATTTACTAATTTTTCGCGTCAGTTGCACCATTTCACAGTGAAAAACT
>JAKLFN010000037.1 GCA_022711195.1 Bacteroidota bacterium | reverse complement strand
TTACGGGGCACTCTATAACTGGTTCGCAGTAAACACCGGCAAACTTTGTCCTGTAGGCTGGCATGTTCCCACTGCCGATGAATGGGAGACACTTTTTATAAGCGCCGGCGATACAGCTATCGACAAATACGGAAAGGAATTCGGGTCGTATGACAATGACTACGTAGCTTTACAGCTTATGGAGCCTGATAACATTCACTGGAAACAATGCGATACGATAATTGCCACAAATGAATCAGGATTTACCGCACTGCCCGGTGGTTTCAGAACAATTTACGGAGCATTCTGGGGAATTGGCGAGGAAGGAAACTGGTGGACAGCCACAGAGGAGAGGAATAGTTCAGATAATAAGGATGCGCTTGATATTGAGATGGATTACACAAACGATTACGTTACCAATCTGTATCAGTACAAGCAAACCGGGATGTCGGTTCGGTGCGTGAAAGACAGTGTTAATTAATTCACAGTACGTGTGCCAATATATGGCATATCCTTCCTGGGGCGTGAGTGCGGGAGGGCGAGAGTGCGGGAGAGAGTGTAAAAATGTTTGACTATATCACCTGGCGCCTGACGCCCGTCGCCTGATGCCTTCCGTTTGTCAAAAAAACTTGACTCGACCTCTCTTTTGTCGTAAATTGCCTAAACAGTTGTTTTCAATTATTAATCAGGCCGACATCATGCAGGCCGTTTCACCTCTGTGCCTCTGTGCGGTTGCGCCGTTAAGCCTATCAGTCATGAAAACAAAATCCTCCCTCTTTAGTCTTTGGTCTTTTATCTTTTGTCTTTCCCTGTGCCCTTCGCCCTCTGCCCTGAGCCAAATCCCGCAGGGATTCAACTACCAGGCAGTGGTACGCGACGGATCAGGTAATCTGTTGCAGAATGCCCCTCTTCAGGTACGGTTTTTCATCAGGTCAGAGTCTACTGGAGGCACCCTTTTCTACCAGGAGTTCCATCCATCTGTCATGACCGATAATTCGGGTATGATAAACCTTGTTATCGGAAAGGGTACTGAGGAGTACAGTTCACTCGACCAGGTCGACTGGAGTGCCGGTTCGAAATTCCTCTCTACCGAAATAACCTATAACAGCACAGTTATACCTATGGGATCGGCACAATTGTTTGCAGTTCCCTATGCGATGACAGCAAAGAGCCTCACGGGTGCAACGAAGCTGGGAATATCAGGCACAACGGAGAATCTTGATGAGGCCCTTTTTGAGGTGAAGAACAAGTACGGGCAGACTATTTTTGCAGTATATAATGAGGGTGTAAGAATCTATGTCGATGACGGTGCCAAGGGGCTGAAAGGAGGCTTCGCTGTTGGTGGTTTTGATATGACAAAAGCCACAAAAAGGGAATATTTTATTGTTTCCGACGACAGTGTAAGGATCTACCTCGACAGCAACCCGCTGACAAAGGGAAAGAAATCGGGTTTTGCCGTTGGCGGCTATGATATGACCAAGGGCGACATCCAGAATTATCTTGATGTCAGTGGCGACAGTGTGCGAATATACATCGATTCCAATCCCGATACCAAAAAGCTGAAAGGGGGATTTGCAGTCGGGGGGTATGATATGACAAAAGGGATAACCGGTGATTATTTCAATGTGTCTGGAAAATCAGAAGCAGAAACAATAAACGGAGAACCCAGAGTGGTCTGGTACCCAGCTAAGGAGGCGTTCAGAGCGGGGAATGTGCTGATAGAATCGGAGGACAGTGTTGGCACCAACTCCTGGGCGTCAGGATATAAGTCAAAAGCCATCGGCGATTGGTCCCAGGCGTTGGGTTTCCAGGCGATTGCAAGAGGAGATTATTCGACAGCTATTGGGAAGAATGCAGTTGCAGACGATATAAATTCTTTTGCATTTGGAGATGGGGCGAAAGCTAGTGATAGTGATTCCTATTCTTTTGGTGCAGGAGCTATTGCAAATGCTGCAGGTAGTTACGCATTTGGATCGGCTGGTAGGGATGATTTTGGAAACCTTACAGGTTATATGACTACTGCATCGGGTGATTACTCTATTGCAATAGGTCAGGGAGCAAGGGCGTCCAACTATTCTTCTTTTGCCCTGGGATCAAATGTCCTTGCAGGGGGAGCTTCTTCAATGGCAATGGGTGTATTTTCAACGACCAGTGGATCAAATTCAACTGCAATTGGTATTCAGTCAGCAGCAAATGGACCTAATTCCATCGCAATAGGAATGGGTACAATCGCCAGCGGCTCTAATTCAATGGCATTAGGTTCTGGTACCACAGCACAATCATGTTATGAGACTGTCATCGGTTCAAATAACCTAATTTATACCCCGATATCAACGACTTGGAATGGCTCTGACAGAATATTTGTAATTGGCAACGGTTATTGGACATTAAATCACAGTACAGGACAAATGGAAAGTCATCCATCAAATGCTTTAACAGTATTGAAGAACGGCAAGATCGGAATTGGAACAGAATCTCCTTCCTTCCGGTTGGATATTCAATCAGGAAGTCTTGGTTATACAATTAATTCTAATGTACTATGGCAAAGATTGGCTGGAAGTTCTTCCAATCAGGACCAGCTTAAGATACTTCACAGGAGATTCATAGCCGGAACAGACTGGACGAGTTCTGAGATAAGAATTCAAAAAACTGTTGATGCTACTGATATGGGATACATCGCTTTTAAATCTCATTACCTTGAATTTGGGGGTGGTTATGGAGGAAACCCGTATATGACGCTGGTAAATGGAAAACTTGGAATTGGGACTTCCGATCCACAATATGAACTGCATCTGATGGGTTATGCATGGTGTTCCGGAACCTGGGCAACATCAGATGTCCGTTGGAAGAAAAACATTATTGATCTGAACAACACGTTATCAGATGTGTGCAGACTGCGTTCCGTTAGATTCAATTACAGAACTGATGAATTTCCTGAAATGAAATTTGATACTGCAGATCAGATTGGATTAGTAGCTCAGGAAGTCGAACAGGTATTTCCTTCGCTTGTAAAAACAGATAAAAATGGTTATAAGGCAGTGGCATATGACAAGCTCGGTGTGTTTTTAGTTGAAGCTATAAAGGAACAACAGGACATTATCGAATCCCAGCAGCAGCAGATCGACGAGCTTAAAGCGATGGTAGAGAAACTGGTGCAGAAGTAGGATAGCGAGGGCGTGAGGGCGAGAGTGCGGGAGGGTAGGTTAGCTCCGCGTCATTCATTGCTAAACTACTGAATGACTATTGAATGACCATTGAATGACTATCGAATGTCTTCCTTCACGCCCTCACCCACTCCCGCCATCTCGCCCTCCATCTTCCGTCTTCGATCTAATTATAAAGCGTCGTATCAATATCCAACCCCCTCGTCCCCCGAAACCGCTCCCTCCTGCTCTTACGCTCAGGCAACGGTGTAAAATCTTTAACATAAGCTTTCCGAAAATCGATCTTCGGATCAACCATTGAGGGCTGCATGACCGCCAACGTGTCAACAACAAAGGGTATGATCCCTACATCCCGGCTTACTATCTTCTTCGTGAAACGCTTCAGCATCTTCGCCTGGAACTGATCAGTAGCCAGCGCAACCCTCACAAAACCAAGCTTCCTCGCTTTCTTGTATGAGTAATAAATATTCTCGGTACTGTGCTCAGCCTTGGTTTCTGTATATATATTCTCCCTGGGGATCCCCAGCGCCTCAGCATATAGCGCCATTATCTCCCCTTCAACATAAGGAGTATACACCGATGATCCAGAATACATTACATTTTTGGTTATTCCACTGTCGTACAGGTACTTCGACCAGTAGACCCTGCCCTTCATAACCCAGCTCCAGGTGGAGTCCTCAAACGGCACTCCCGGCACTACGACGATCTCATATGGATTCTTTCGTGCCTCCTCAAGCAGTTTCACACTGCTCTTCTTTGAATATGAACATGAAGACAATAGAACAATAAACAATAAAAATAATGCCCATCTGAACAAAGCTGTTGATCTCATAATCCATTTCTTTGTTAACCTTTGTGTAACCCTTTGTGCGCCTTTGTGGTAAAATTGGACACAAAGAATAACACAAAGTAATACAAAGGTTCTGTCGGTGCAAACAGGTGATGAAAATAAATTTGACTTGCACCTCTTTATTGTAGTACCTTTATTTTGTCATAGCATCACTAAAAACGTTGAGATGAAATTTTCCACCTTCAGGAGTCCGTTGACACTTCTTTCTGTAATTACATTTTATCTTTTAATCCTGTATGGTTGTTCGTATCCCCACCTCTATCACTCTCCCGAAATGGCGCCTGTACCGTTATTTAACGATGCTGCCCAATTTTCTGGAACCATAACCGGGAGCTTTGGAACAGTCAACCCGGCTTTCGAACTGCAGACAGCCTTTTCGCTTCCGGCACATATCGCCTTGGGAGCTGGTTTGATGACCGGTGGAAAAAATAATTCCGGCACCGATTATACCGACCTTTCCAAATACAATTATTTTGAAGGTTTCGGAGGTTTCTATACATCTTTTGCAAAAATCGGAGTTTTCGAGGTTTATGCAGGATATGGCGAGGGAAATGAGACTCATACTTTTGCATATAACGAATGGGACTGGGGCTCCGGAGGATGGGTTCAGGACGGCACTGCCGAAATGAAATTTTCAAAATTATTCATTCAGCCCGATGTCGGGGTCAGAACAAAATATATTGAAGGAGCTTTTACTTTACGCCTGAGTAAAATTAATTTCAAAGAAATACAATTTGCCGATACCTATTACAGGCTCGATGAGCTCAGGCTCCTCGAGGAAGAACCAATATCATGGCTTCTGGAACCTGGTTTTACCTTCAGAGGAGGCCATGATCCTGTAAAGTTCCAGATACAGGGAATTTTCTCCGCCAACCCTTCAAATGAAAATATTTCTTTCGAACATTTCAGGATTAATTTTGGCATAAACATTAAATTCGGGAAGAAAAAAAATCCTGAATTATGAAAAGAGCCATTATCCCGGGCATTCTTTCAATAGGCCTTCTGTTCATATTACCCGCATCCCGGACAAATAGTAATCCTGATAAAAAAACCGAACCTGATAAACATACAGCCAGGCTGGTCTGGTCCGATGAATTCGACTATTCGGGCTTGCCAGATCCGGCTCTATGGAACTTCGACACAAGCGGAAATGCCTCTGGCTGGGGTAACAGGGAATCACAATATTATACGGCAAGGCGGCTGGCAAACGCCGAGGTTAAAGAGGGATTTCTTTCCATCAATGCGCTGAAAGAAGAATACAGAGGTTTTCATTACACTTCCGCGCGTCTGCGGACAAAAGGAACAGGCGACTGGCTCTATGGCCGCATAGAAGTAAAAGCAAAATTGCCGGATGGACGTGGCATGTGGCCGGCAATCTGGATGCTTCCTACAGACTGGGAATATGGCGGATGGCCCAGGAGCGGAGAAATAGACATAATGGAAAATGTGGGTTACGATCCTTTTGTGATAGTAGCCTCTGCACATACTGAGTCATATAACCATGTTAAGGGAACACATAAGAACGCTAAAATTACAATAAACACCTGTTACTCCGATTTTCATGTATATGCCCTGGAATGGGAACCACAAGAGTACAGGGTATATGTCGATGACATGCTTTACTTCACTTTTAAGAATGAAGGTACGGGTCCAAAGGAATGGCCATTCGATAAACGGTTCCACCTGATCCTGAATATTGCTGTCGGAGGAAACTGGGGCGGGGCAAAAGGTATCGACGATTCCATTTTCCCCCGTAAAATGCTGGTTGACTATGTAAGGGTTTACCAGTAAACTCTCGCCGCGGTCTGTCGGAATCATGTTAATAAATGAGGTTCCCCCCATTCAATTAAAAGGCTACATTTGAAGATCAATAATGTAGTTATATGCCAAAACGCACTGATATAAATAAAATAATGATTATCGGCTCAGGGCCAATAATCATTGGTCAGGCCTGCGAATTCGATTATTCGGGAACACAGGCCTGCAAGGCGCTCCGGTCGCTAGGCTACAAGATAGTACTTGTAAATTCCAACCCGGCAACCATCATGACCGATCCCGGGATCGCCGATATTACATATATAGAACCTCTTAATGAATATGCCCTGACCGAGATCATCAAAAAAGAACGTCCCGATGCTCTTCTCCCTAACCTGGGCGGACAAACAGGCCTTAACCTGTCCTCTCTCCTTGCAAAAAAAGGAATTCTCAAAGAATATAACGTGGAGGTCATTGGCGTCAACATCGATGCCATCGAACGTGGTGAAGACAGGACTGCCTTTAAGGAAACGATGAACCGTCTGGGCATAGAAATGCCTAAGAGCAAAGCTGTAAACAACGTTGAAGACGCTGAAAAAGTTGCTGCAGAGCTCGGTTATCCTGTTGTTGTCAGGCCGGCATATACAATGGGTGGCACCGGCGGCGGCCTCGTTTACAACCTCGAGGAGCTGAGAACAATAGCCAGCAGAGGCCTCTCGGCAAGTATCGTCAACCAGGTCCTTATCGAAGAATCTGTCCTTGGATGGGAAGAACTTGAACTGGAAGTGGTAAGAGACTCGAAAAACCAGATGATTACTGTCTGCTTTATCGAAAATGTCGACGCCATGGGTGTCCATACCGGTGACTCCTATTGCACTGCTCCCATGCTCACCATCAGCAAGGAACTCCAGGAGAGACTTCAGAAATACTCTTACAGCATTGTTGAGGCGATTGAAGTAATAGGAGGCACCAATGTTCAGTTTGCCCACGATCCCAAAACCGACCGCGTGGTTGTGATCGAGATCAATCCACGTACATCGCGTTCCTCAGCCCTTGCATCTAAGGCTACAGGCTTCCCGATCGCATTCGTTTCGTCGCTACTGGCAGGCGGACTTACACTCGATGAAATACCCTACTGGCGCGACGGAACACTCGACAAATACACTCCCTCAGGCGATTACGTTGTGGTAAAATTCGCACGCTGGGCATTCGAAAAGTTTGAAGGCCTCGAAGATAAGCTGGGAACACAGATGCTGGCAGTGGGTGAAGTGATGAGCATAGGCAAAAATTACAAGGAAGCGCTTCAGAAAGCAATCCGCTCACTCGAGATAGGCCGTCACGGACTGGGTTTTGCAAAAGACTTCAACAAAAAGCCTCTCGATGCCCTGATGAACATGCTGAAACATCCCTCCAGCGAACGGCAGTTCATTATGTATGAAGCACTGCGTAAAGGCGCTGATGTTGACGAACTCCACAGGAAAACACATATCAAACACTGGTTCATCACCCAGATGAAAGAACTGGTGGAAGAGGAGGAAAAGATACTTCAGTTCAGAGGACATATTCCTCCCGACGACATCCTGATTCAGGCAAAAAAAGATGGTTTTGCAGATAAATACCTTTCAAAGATTCTCGGCATCCCCGAGAAAGAGATAAGAGCAAAACGAATATCTCTGGGAATGAAGGAAGCCTGGGAACCTGTCCCTGTCAGCGGTGTTGAAAATGCAGCATATTATTTCTCAACATATAATGCACCCGATAAAGTCACTGTAAGCAGCAGGAAAAAGATCATGGTTCTTGGCGGCGGACCCAACAGGATCGGCCAGGGAATCGAGTTTGACTACTGCTGTGTTCATGCTGCATTTGCGATACGCGATGCCGGATTTGAATCGATAATGGTAAACTGTAATCCTGAAACTGTATCGACAGATTATGATACATCCGACAAGCTTTACTTTGAACCTCTCACTGCAGAGGACGTTCTCAGCATCTACGAAAAGGAGAAACCCGAGGGTGTGATAGTTCAGTTTGGCGGGCAGACACCGCTCAACCTGGCAAAAGAGCTTGCCGAGGAAGGTGTAAAGATACTGGGCACAACTCCTGATACAATCGACCTGGCCGAAGACCGCGACAGGTTCAGGCATGTAGTTGAGAAACTTGGAATACCCCAGCCTGAATCAGGAATGGCCAGCAATCTCGAACAGGCCCTTTCGATCGCTGAACGTATCGGATATCCCCTGATGATACGGCCGTCATACGTGCTCGGAGGAAGAGCCATGAAGATCATCCTCGACGAAGAGATGCTCGAAGAATATGTCACAAAAGCCGTTGGAGTTTCTCCCGACAGACCATTGCTTCTCGACAAATTCCTCGAAGATGCAATTGAATCGGAAGCCGATGCTCTTTCTGATGGCGTAGATGCCTTCGTTCCTGCTGTGATGCAGCATATTGAGTATGCCGGTATCCATTCAGGCGATTCGGCATGCGTGATACCACCGGTTGTGATAAACAAGGAACACAAGAAGACTATATACGACTATACCAGGCGCCTTGCTATGGAGCTTAAAGTAGTCGGCTTGCTCAATATACAGTATGCCATTTATGAAGATGTAGTATATATCCTTGAGGCAAACCCCCGTGCATCGCGAACAGTTCCGCTTGTCTCCAAAGTCTGTAACATCTCAATGGCCAGGATTGCAACCCAGATCCTGCTGGGACAAAGTCTTTCTGAGTTTAACCTGAAAAAAAGGAATATAAAACATTACGGAGTCAAGGAAGCAGTATTTCCATTCAACATGTTTCCCTCCATCGATCCGCTCCTGGGCCCCGAGATGCGTTCAACAGGCGAAGTGCTCGGCATGGCTGACACATATGGAATGGCCTTTTTCAAATCGCAGGAAGCAACACAATCATGCCTTCCGGTAAAAGGAACTGTGTTGATTACTATCGCCGACCGCGATAAAAACAGGATAATTGAAACCGCTCATAATTTCAATGACATGGGATTCCGTATTGTCGCAACAGGCGGCACCAGGAAATTCCTTGAAGAGCAGGGTATCAAGGCAGAGCTTATACTTAAAGTTCATGAAGGCAGGCCAAATATCGTCGATGCCATCAAAAACGGCGAAATTGATCTTGTTGTCAATACTCCTGCCGGACGCCTCAGTGAATATGATGATTCCTATATCAGGAAAAATGCCATAAAGTACCGGATACCATATATAACTACCACATCTGCAGCCCTTTCGGCTACAAAGGGAATTAAGGAGCGCCAGAATGGGGAATACAAGGTCCGGTCGCTGCAAAATTATCATTCAGCCATCGAAGACTGAATGACAATAGCGCCATAAGAGCCGTCAGATCGATTCTTCCCTTATCTTCTCCCGCATCTCTTCTTCAGAGAGAGTGCGTGTGAGTACGTCATGCAGCGAATCCCTCCTGCTGACATGCCCGAGAAGATGTTCTATATCTTCATACCTGAGAATGTCTCTCGCTTCAGAATGTGCCTCGGCAACCTTGAAAATAACTCCGCGTGGCTCGAGATTATCATAAAGCTTTTTTATGAGCCTTGCTCCGCTCGAGTCGATATATGCCGATGTGCTCAGATCGAAGATCACTATCTTCAGCGATGATAGTTCCTTTTCTATCTGGGGCCATATACGTGAATAGATGTAATTCACATTAAAATATACTATCGGCGCTTCGACCCTGAACATCAGTACTCCCGGGGTAAGGATATTGTCATTATGCCTCGATATGTCGGAGTACCTGTCGGTGGCTGGTATTTTTCCGAGTACTGCCACATGCGGACTCGAAACAAATTTTATTATCAGGATCAGTGAAGCAAGTGCACCGATGATGACTCCCTGTAATATTCCGAATGCAAGTACACTGAGTCCTGCAAGGAGAGCTATTACGAAGTCGCTCTTGTTTACCTTCCACATTCTCCGGAACTCTTTAATGTTTATTAGCTTAACGACCGCGACAAACACTATTGCTGCAAGAATAACTGTAGGAAGGTTCTGAAGCAGCGATGCCAGGAAGAGGAGGCATATCCCGATAAAGAGTGATGTGAACACCAGTGCCATGGGTGTCCTGGCCCCGGCGCCATCGTTGACAGCCGACTGTGACAATCCACCGCTGACAGGATATCCATGACCGAATGCCGTTCCCAGGTTTGCAAGTCCCAGAGCCAGCAGTTCCTGGTGAGGATTTATTTCATAACCGTTCTTTTGAGCAAGGGTCCTTGCTGCAGAGACACTTTCGATATATGCCAGCAGAAAACATGCTGAGGCAAGTATGGTAACACTCATTATATCGCTCCATGCCAGCGAAGGCACATGAAACTTCGGAAGCTCCGAAGGGATAAGCCCTACTGTTTTAAAGCCATGCCCGGCAAGAGGCGTCAGCGACATCAGGAGTATTGAAATAATGACCACATAAATGGCAATAGGTTTTCCCCTGAAATATTTCTCGCCGAAAAAGATCAGCAGGAAGGCAATGGTCCCGAATATAAGAACATAGAAATTTGTATCAGGCAGTTTATGGTAGAGGTCTGCCATCTTGCTGAAGAAATTTGTTCCGCCTCCTGAGACTCCGAATAATTTTGGAAGCTGGGTAAGCATGATAGTAAGCGCTGCACCTGCTTTAAAGCCGGTAAGGACTGTTTCACTTATAAAGTTTATAATACTGTCGAGCCGCAGGAAATATGCAAGAAAGCTCATCGCGGCCAGCACTACTGCCGTCAGGGAGGCAAGGTCGAGCCATCTCTGGGGATCGCCTCCCGAAAGGTTTGCCAGGGTCACTCCTATGACCATTGAAATTGCCGATGTCGGTCCAACAGCCAGCTGCCGGCTGGTGCCTAGAAGTGCATAAAAGAGCCCTCCGAGAAGATAACCGTAGACTCCATACTGCGGAGGAAGGCCGGCAAGAGTGGCATAAGCCAGTGACACCGGAATAGCATAAGCTGTAAGCATTATTCCTGCAACGGCATCAGATCCAAATGTTTTGAAATCATATGAAGGCAGCCACTGCAGCGGTGGAACGATGTTCTTGAAATTGATTTTCATTTTATACAATAATAATTACCCTCCCGGTATTAACGGCCGGGGAGAAATAAAAATAATAAAATCTGCCGTAAAAACTACTCCCGTATTTTCAGCTTAAGCTCCCTGATCTCTTTTTCCCTGCTGTTGATCTGTTCTTCGAGCTTGCTGATCCTGCCATTAAGCTCATCAACTTTGCCGTTAAGCCTGCTTACGTCGTCCTTCAGTCCGGCAACCTGTTTCTGCAGGTCTGCCTTTTCGGCCTCAAGACCTTTAATGATCGGAGTATAAACTGATTTGGCATAGAACCATGCAGTAAGATACCCAATCAATGCAGCCACCACAAGCAGTGCAACAATTGTTATTACAGCTCCTGTGACCGACTGTGCCAGTAATATAAATAATGGTGTCATGTTATTGCATTTTTATTGATACTTCTGTTTTCCTGTTCTTTGCCCTTCCCTCGGGGGTGATATAATTTTCGTACGACATGCTTTCTCCCATAGATTCCTTAACTATCATAGCCCCGGAGATACCCTTTTCTTCAAGGAATTTTGCCACCGCCTCAGCCCTTTTCAGGCCCAGATCATGATTGAACTCAGGAGTTCCGACAATATCGGTATAGCCTTTTACCACTATCCCGGACCCGGGGTATTTTTCAAGCCACGACTTGAACCCGGCAATACTGCTTTCATTTATTTCATCTGCCTTGAACCGCGCATCATTAAATTCAAAGTAGATAATCAGATCCTTAGGCATCATAGCTCTCAACTTCATCAGTGAGTCTGCCACAGTAGTTTGGTTGTCAGGAACTGTAAGCACAGGTACGGGCTTATGCAGCACCGGCAGCAGCTTGTCGTTGTAAAGCCAGGCTGAAATAAAGCACCATATCACAAATGCTACAAATCCGGTAATCAGGATTTTCATATCGCTTGGTTATTTGTTATACTTAGAGACCAGATAATTATCCTTACAAGTTACTAAAAAAACTTAAAAATGAGAAGGATAATGGCACATTTAATAACTTATTACCCTATTTTTGGTACCTGACAAAGAAATCCATATGAAAAAAACTGTTTTTAACATAGTTCTTCTGCTTTTTGCTGCAACCGCAGCTTTCCCCCAGCAACCATGGCAGAGATTCAACGATCTCTCCCTGAAAGAAATAAAGAGATCATTCGGTACACCTCCTTCCGGCTATGGAATGATACTCTGGTGGGGCTGGGACGGCCGTATGTCGGATACCGTTATAAAACGCGACCTCGACAGGATAAAGGCTATGGGATTCAGTGGAGTAATGCTGGAAGCAGGATATGGTATGTCGGCAAAATATCTGTCCCCCGAATGGTTCAGCATGGTTAAGGTCGCTATCGATGAAGCAGCAAAAAGAAATATGAAGGTCTGGATCGAAGACGAAGGCAAATACCCCAGTGGATTCGCCGGCGGCAAGTTCAGCACTGAACGACCCGACCTGAAAATGCAGGGACTCGTGGTGACTGAACGGATCGAGGCTAAGGGAGGAGAGAAGATAGAACGTACACTTCCGTGGTATGCCCTGAGCGCTGCCGCCTTTAACAATGAGACCAAAGCTCTTGAAATTATAGACGTCTCAGCCGGAAAGATCAGCTGGAGCGTACCGGAAGGCAACTGGAGAATATTTATCGCCGGACATCGTTTCAGATCATCACAGACACGCTCGGTAAATAACCCGACACGTGGAAAGGATACAACAGCCTCCCTGATGGATTACCTCAATCCACTTGCAACACGACAATTCCTTGCCTGGACCCACGAACAATATAAGAATGCCTTCGGAAATGAATTCGGAAAGACATTCATGGGATTTATGGGCGATGAACCCGATTTTGCATATACTCCATGGACATCTGCAATAAAGGAAGAATTCATAAGGAGAAAAGGGTATGATGTAACCCCCTGGATGGCATCCTTCTTCGTTCCCCAGATGAGCGAAGAAGCCCGCAGGGC
>JAKLFN010000369.1 GCA_022711195.1 Bacteroidota bacterium | reverse complement strand
AGCGGCTTACCGGCACTGAGGGCAGGAAGCACATGGGTACCCCTGTGTGTCGAATACATTTTGTGAACATAATAATTAGGAGTCCCGATGGTTCGGAGATTATCGAACCAGATAAGGTCCGGCCTCCATTGCCAGGCATCGACATGTGCAAGCAAAGGAGCATACGAGGCCATGTGTACCACAGCAGCATTTCTTTCCAGTCCTGTCATAAAAGCAGCTTCAGCCAGGGCGCTCATCCACGTATTTCTCGATTCAGAGGCTTGATCGTCCTTACCATGTGCTGCATATTCACCGGCAAACACCTTAATGCCGTTTCTGTCGTAGCTGTCGTACCTGTCAGCATTTTTCAGGAACCATTCGGGAGGCATATAGTAATGTTCATCAATGAGAGCAGGGTTCAGCTTCCTGAGTGCATTCCATGCCAGGTCGAAGTAAGCGCCTGACGCCGAGGGCCCTGAACCGGAAACAATTTTAATTTCGGGATGCTTCGAAAGAATTGCCTTTTCGAAAAGAACATATCTCTCGATGTACTGCTCTTCCCACTGCTCATTACCGACACCTATATATTTAAGGTTGAAAGGCTCAGGGTGTCCCATCGAGGCTCTTACTTTTCCCCATTTTGTTGCAGGTGCTCCATTGGCAAACTCAATCAGGTCGAGAGCATCCTGTATGAAGGGGTTGAGCTCATTAAGAGGAACAACTTCCCCTGCATTGAACTGGCACGACATACCGCAGTTGAGGATTGGTAATGGCTCAGCTCCAAGGTCTTCAGCAAGAAGAAAATATTCATAGAATCCCATTCCGAAACTCTGGAAATAATCTGGCGCCTGCCTGTTCCTTATTTCCATATTCCACCGGTTTATTATCAGCTTCCTGTCTTCAACGGGACCCACCGTGTTCTTCCACTGGTACCTGTTTTCGAGATTCCTGCCTTCGACAATACAGCCGCCCGGGAACCTTATAAAACCTGGTTTCAGGTCGGCTATCATCTGAACAATATCTTTCCTGAGTCCGCCGGGCCTTCCTTTCCATGTGTCGGCAGGGAACAGTGATACCATATCTATATCTGCTGATCCTGTGCCGGAGAACATTAATCTCAAAGCTGATTGAGGATCAGTCGATGTTGCCATTATTGATGCTTCATATTTATGCCATTCACCGGTAAGGCTGATACTCCCGGTAGCACCAATCAGTTCGCCCTTTGAGTTTAAAATCTCTGCTTTCATCTTAAGGTCCGTACCCACATTTGCCCTGGCGTACACAGAAAACTTATAGATGTTATCCTGCATGATACCCATTCCGCGGAACCCTTTGTTCAGCAGTCCGAATGAACCTTTCGCGGCATCTGCGTGTACGGTTACATAATGTGGATTCCCTTCACGGGCAGGGGAATATAATGTAGGCACTGCGCGTCCTGAAGCCTCCTTCCGCACCAGCTCCCAGCCCATCATCGGAAGGTCGAACTCAAATGAACGGTTCTTCACCAGCTCGGCATATATTCCTCCGTCGGCTGCAAAGTTAATGTCCTCAAAGAAGACGCCCCACATTGTTGGCTGAATTTCAGATACAGGTTTGTTCGCGATTATTGATATTACCTGTGATTGCTGTGCTGACAGTGAAAGCTGGGCTATGGCAGCCAGGAGCAGGAAAATTTTTTTCATGATATTTATCTGTTTTATTGATATTTAACTATGCCGGACCTACTTTGCAAATTTAACTGCAGCTGCAGATTTATACATTTTCCCGGCAGCATCCCTGAGCTTGGTTTCCGGAACCTTGATAACCTTTCTGTCGTAGGTCATTAATCCGTTACATTCAATTTCCACATCCGTTGTCTGGGTGTAAATTGCGGCTGATAAGCCTCTTTTAATAAAAGGAACGATCTGGTCGATGTACCGGTCGTAAGTTCTGAAAAGAGTGTCGGCGTCGGCAAAAGATCTGTAACCCCAGTTATTCTTATCAAGCCATGTATGTTTCTCCAGCGGAAGCCCGAGTCCGCCGAACTCACCAAGCACCAGTGCCTGGGTTGAGCCAAAAATCTCAGGTTTTGGCATCACCGGTCCGGGATAATTATGCATATCGAGGATATGCCCGACCTGGTGGAAGTTACCGCCGCTGGCGCTGTTAACGAGCCTCGAGGGATCCTTTTGCATGGTCCATTTTGTGATCTCCTCAGTTTTAAACTGGCCCCACGCTTCGTTGAAAGGAACCCATACGACGATACAAGGGTGATTAAAGAGTGACTCAATGATAGAATT
>JAKLFN010000368.1 GCA_022711195.1 Bacteroidota bacterium | reverse complement strand
TGCTTCCTTTCGACATTCTTGACGGGTCGAGGGTACGGGCTCCAACGATCAGTGAGCCGGGAGTCTCTGCAGCCGTCTTTACAAAAGCCTCAATGTCGGACGGATAGTGCTGTCCGTCGGAGTCGATGGTGATAGCATAATCATATCCTGAGCCGATGGCAGCTTTGAAGCCCTGTCTTATAGCATATCCCTTGCCCCTGTTAGGAGTATATGAAATTATTTTCAGGTTGCTGAAGCGTGATAAGATTTCAGCAGTACCGTCGGTAGAGCCGTCGTTGACAATTATAATATCGTGAGTATAAACAAGCACACCGGAGATAACAGACTCCAGTGTTTTTTCGTTATTATATGTGGGGATAATGACACAGTATTTCATTCCCTGCAACCCTTCTTGAAATTATATGTACCCAGAAATACCGGATCTTTCCTTCAGTATCAGAACCTCCTGTGCGACACAGGTTTATGGAACGACATATTCACACCTATCTGTCCTCCCGTATAATCCATTTCGAGGAGCGATCCTGTAGCGGTTGTACCCAGGTCTTTTATTACGTTAAAGGCAAGCACAGGCTGAAGATTGAAACTGCCGAACTGCAGGTCATAACCAATCTGAAATCTTAATCCAAGGTCATTCCCGGTATAGGGATTCATATCGCTTCCTGAAAGCTTCAGGGCATGATACTGAAAGCCGCCGCCAATGAAGAAAGCTGTTTTACCAGACATTCCTGTCGGGATAAAGAAATTGGCCAGCACTCCGGGCGATACGCGGGTGAAATAAAAATCTTCAGCACCGATAACGATTTTTGGTGATATTCCGTAATCGAGAACGGGTGTGATATCGACCCATCTGGTTTTAAAATTCAGAAACAGGCCCACCTCTTCGTAGATGACAAGGTCGGTACTGCCGAAGACTATCGAATATGAGGATAGTTCATTTGCAATAAAATGATTAACGGCTTCGGGATTAAACGCGCCGATATTAATACGTATACCCGGGCCTACAGCAAATTTTTTGAAATCCTGGGCATAGATCCCCGACATGGTTATGCTGAGAGCCAGCATGACAAGTAAGGATCTTACAAAACTCTTTTGCCTTAACAGAGGCACTGTTGTTGATGTTTTCATAGCAGGTTTGATTTATGGAATTCAAAATTAATTAAAAAACCGAAGCAAAAAACAGATGTAATTTAAACACTTATGATAAAGTTAATTTGAATTTTGTTTAATTTGCACGGATTTTTCAATAAAAATTCCGGATTAAATAATAAAGTTATAATATAATGCTTACAGTTGGTGAAAGAGCTTTAACTCTTGATGATTTCAGGCAGATAGTATTAAACGGAGAGAAAATATCTGTTTCCGCAAAGGCAAAAAGCAGGGTGAAAAAGAGTTACAGCTTCCTGGAATCTTTTTTCAAAGACAAGATCATCTACGGAATAAATACAGGGCTCGGTCCAATGGCACAATACAGGATCGACGATACCGACAGGATAAATCTTCAGTACAATGCGATCAGAAGCCATGCTTCCGGCAGCGGAGAACCTGTTGAGCCGGTTTATGTAAGGTCAGCAATGCTTGTTCTTCTGAACAATTTTCTTCAGGGTCATTCCGGAATACATCCTGAAGTACCTGAGCTGATAGCCTCGATGCTTAACTGCGGGATAACTCCTGTTGTCCCGGAACATGGTGGCGTGGGCGCCAGCGGCGACCTGGTGCAGCTTGCCCATATTGCCCTGGCTCTTATTGGCGAAGGAGAAGTGATATTTAAGGGAAAGCGGATGCCGGCTTCGAAGGCTCTGAAGGAAAACAGCCTCAGGCCGGTAAGTGTACATATACGCGAAGGCCTGTCGCTGATTAACGGCACATGCTTTATGACAGGTACAGGTATTGTAAACCTGATGAATGCAAAGAACCTCCTGGCATGGTCGCTGATGGCCAGCACCGTAATTAATGAACTGGTAAATTCATTCGATGACAGTTTCTCAAAGGAGCTGAACCAGGTGAAGATGCACAAGGGACAGAATAAAATAGCAGAAGCTGTACGAAAAGTGCTTTCCGACAGTAAGCTTGTCAGGAAGAGAGAAGAACACCTTTATAATAACAACCACGAAAAAACACAAAAAATACAGGATAAAGTACAGGAGTACTATTCCCTGAGATGCATCCCGCAGATCCTCGGTCCCGTGCTCGAAACAATGGAACATGCCGGGAAGGTGCTTCTCAATGAAGCAAATTCTTCGTGCGATAACCCTGTCATCGACTATG
>JAKLFN010000367.1 GCA_022711195.1 Bacteroidota bacterium | reverse complement strand
GCCACGGCAAGCATCTCTTTTTCTGCCCTGGTAAGGAACTTGTCATTTCCTGTCTTCCTGTAGCTGTACGACAGGTAAAATATCCTGCGGAGCGCCTCTCTCGACTTATCAAGAAGCCTTCTTCCGATTAGGACTCTTTCTACCGGCGGCAGTTCAATAATTGCATCGCTCTTATCAAGTATATAGCTGCTGACAGTAAGCCATTGACGGTCAGTGAGTATAGTTTGCTCGATCTGATCCTCTTCTCCTTTCAGAAGCATTATCCTCGGATGTGACGGAGGCTCCCCGGGAATATTGTTTTCCGATCCTTTGCAGGATGACATGAATGAGAGGAAAAACGCAAACAGCAATATCGTCACAATTTTATTTCTCATTTTTTATGTTTTTACCGGCTGTAAAGTAATATAAAAATCAATATCACGATGTTAAAGTCTTATCTTTGCAGATGGCAATCTATTCCGGTCTTAAGATGAAAAAACCTTTATACCGGCTGAATTACAGGAGCGGTCATAAGATTGAGCTTCTGCAGAGCGGAGAGCCTTTCTTTCAGGCTGTCGAAAAGATAATCGACGATGCACGGAAGTATATCCATTTCCAGACATACCTCGTCGACGAAGACGAAACAGGCCGGAGGATTATCAATGCACTGATCAGGGCAGCTCATAGAGGAGTAAGGGTATACCTTCTCCTGGATGCCTATGGCACAAAATATCTCTCAAAGGAATTTATCGACAGCATTGAAACCGCAGGAATACTGTTCAGGTTTTTTTCACCGACATTCGTGACAAACGATTTTCAGCTGAGCCTGAGGCTTCATTCGAAGGTAGTAATGGCTGATGGTGAAATTGCAGTAATAGGGGGACTGAATTTTGCTGACCGTTATCACGGCACTCCTGCAAAAAAGGCATGGCTCGATTTTGCTGTGACCCTTCGCGGACCGGAATCTGTTCAGCTGCTCGCAATTATAAAAAGACACTGGAACAAAACATTTTTATCAAAGCAGGAACGTGCCACGGAAATGATCCACACTCCTGTTTACTATGAAGAAAATGTACGTGTAAAGGTTCTTCATAATAACTGGTACAGGAACAAAATGGAGATCCTCAGAAGCTACAGGTCGGCGCTCAGGCATGCTGAGGAAAAGATACTGATTATGGCCAGCTATTTTCTTCCCGGAAGGCTCGAGCGAAAGCTGCTTAAGAACGCCAGCATGAGAGGCGTTGATATTACAATAGTCCTGGCAGCAGAATCGGATGCACCGATGTTCGACAGGGCAACACATTTTCTTTACGAATTCATTCTTAAGAACAAGATAAAGATCTATGAATATCTTCCGTCAAACCTTCATGCCAAGGTCGCGGCTGTTGACGGAAAGTGGAGCACCATAGGCAGCTATAATATAAACCATGTGAGCGACTACGGGAGTATCGAAATTAATGTGGGAATATTCGACGAGCCCTTTACACAACGGTTTGAAGAGCTCATGAGAAATATTATTGCCGCCGACTGCCGCGAGGTTACCATCGAGGAGTTTACAAGAAGGCAGACATGGCACTCGAGGTTGGCAGGCTGGTTTGCTTACCAGATGATCCGTCTTGCAATGAGGATTATGTACCAGATGACTTCAAAAAAGAAGAGGACAACTCAGAACTGGTGAAAGCTCATTGAGACAAACTCAAGCACAACGGGAAGCGCTGTTCTCCAGTATGTCCAGGAGTGTCCTCCGTCGCGGATCCTGAATTCATGAGGTATCTCCTTTTTCCGCATAGCAATATGAACCAGCGAATTACCTTCATAAAGGAAATCATCGTCGCCACAGTCGATATACCAACGGACAGCTTTTTTCTGGTTATCGGCAATGTTTTCGATCAGGCTGAGAACACTATATTTCTTAAAATATGACTCCTGGTCTGACGGAGAGATATTTTCCCCTACCGGCCAGAGCCTGTAATTCTTAAGCTCTTCAACACTGCGGGGGCCTGTGGCTGCACTAAGCGGACATGCTGATGAGAATAACTCGGGATGATGAAGAGCATAAATGAAGGTCCCTTCACCACCCATCGACAAACCGGCTATTGCCCTGTACCTCTTTTCCTGTTTTATCCTGTAGGTTTTTTCAACGTAGGGCATGAACTCCTGGAAGAAAAAATCTTCATAAAGCCATTCTCCCTTTATATCATTTACATATCCGCGCCTGCCCGTATTGGCATCAGGCATTATAATTACCATAGGAGTGGCAGTGCCGGCAGCTATGGCCTTATCTGCTATCAGCAGTA
>JAKLFN010000366.1 GCA_022711195.1 Bacteroidota bacterium | reverse complement strand
CCGACCTGCGGCCCAAGTTCGTCCGGTTTCCGGGCGGCTGTCTCGTGCATGGCCGCGGCCTCGGCAACATGTATCGGTGGCAGGACACCATCGGCCCGCTCGAGCAACGCCGCGGCCAGCCCAACCTGTGGGGCTATCACCAGAGTGCCGGACTGGGGTACTATGAATATTTCCAGTTTTGCGAAGATATAGGAGCAGAGCCAGTTCCGGTAGTGCCGGCAGGTGTTCCCTGCCAGAATTCTGCAAATCATGGTCACCGTTTTGGCGGTCAGCAATGCGGAATCCCGATGGAAGAAATGGACACATATATAGAGGAAGTCCTCGACCTTATTGAATGGGCAAATGGTGACAGATACACAACCTGGGGCAGGAAACGCGCCGAAGCCGGCCATCCAGAACCGTTCAACCTTAAATATCTGGGAGTTGGGAATGAAGATCTTATAACCGATGTCTTTGAAGAAAGATTCAGGATGATTTATGAAGCAGTAAAGTTGCGATACCCTGAAATAACTGTCATCGGAACCGTTGGCCCTTTCTCTGAGGGTACAGATTACCGCGAAGGATGGCAGTTAGCTGATGAATTGGATATTCCAATGGTGGACGAGCATTATTACCAGCCACCGGCATGGTTTATCTATAACCAGAATTTTTACGACAAGTACGACCGGAGCAAGTCAACGGTTTACCTGGGCGAATATGCCGCTCATCTGCCGGGCCGCCCCAACAACCTTGAAACAGCTCTGGCCGAGGCTATTCACCTTATCTCTCTTGAGCGTAACGGGGATATTGTAAGAATGGCATCATATGCTCCACTGCTGGCAAAGGAAAAGCATACGCAATGGAATCCCGACCTTATCTATTTCAACAACACTGAAGTGAAACCAACAACAGGTTATTATGTACAAAAAATGTTTGGTGAAAACTCAGGCGGTGAATACATTGCTTCTTCAATAGATGTTGTGACCAGCAATGAAAAAGTACGCAGACGTGTTGCCTGTTCTATTGTACGTGACACTCCCACCGGCGACATCATTGTAAAAATGGTGAACATGCTCCCTGCGGAGGTAAATGCTTCGCTGGGGATAAGTTCGTTAATTTCAGGTAGTGAAAAGGTTTTTAAGACCGTCCTGACAGGCAAACCTGATGACAGGAAGATTCTGCCTGCAGAGTACCATGTGACCGCGGCTGAAATAAAGGATATTTCGCTGCAGCCATACTCATTAACGATTCTCAGAATTGTAAAATAGCCGCAATCTCGCTGCTTAACATATTTTGCTAACTTTATTTTCTATGGAAACTGCCGAAAACCAGGATCTGCAATTAGCATTCGATTTTGTGAAGTACACAAACCGCAACATCTTCCTTACCGGTAAAGCCGGCACGGGCAAGACTACCTTCCTCAGGGAGTTGAAAAATCTGTCACCAAAACGCCAGGTAATTGTCGCTCCGACAGGCGTTGCAGCAATCAATGCCGGTGGCGTCACTATCCATTCCTTTTTCCAGCTGCCTTTCCACCCCTATATTCCGGTATTTTACCTGCCCGGAACCGACAGGGCAAAACAGGCCGGACATGATGATCATGGCGGCTATAAACTGAGCAGGGAGAAGATCAGCATAATCAAAAGCCTCGACCTGCTTATCATCGATGAGATTAGCATGGTGAGAGCCGATACCCTCGACGCAATCGATTCTGCTTTAAGAAGATATAAGAACCGTTATCTTCCATTTGGAGGCATTCAGCTCCTAATGATCGGCGATCTTCAGCAGCTTGCACCGGTAGTAAAGGATGACGACAGGGAGATACTCTCAAAATACTATGATTCATTCTTTTTCTTTGGCAGCAGGGCGCTTGCCGGTGCCAACTATCTTACTATCGAACTGAAACATATTTACCGGCAGTCCGATCAGGCCTTTATAAGACTCCTTAATAAGGTCCGCGAGAATAAGGTGGATGAAGAGGTTATGGATGAACTGAACAAGAGGTATATTCCTGATTTCGACCCGGATACAGGCGGAGGATATATCACACTTACAACTCATAACAACCAGGCCAGGACAATAAATGACTCAAAACTCGGCAAGCTGCCGGGAGAGACTCATACTTTCACCGCAATGGTCAGGGATGAATTTCCGGAGCTTTCTTTTCCGAACGATGCAGAACTGATTCTGAAAGAAGGCGCCCAGGTAATGTTCATTAAGAATGACCTGTCGCCTGAAAAGCTTTTTTTCAATGGTAAGATCGGGAAGATCGAAGGTTTTGAAGAGGATACAATAATT
>JAKLFN010000365.1 GCA_022711195.1 Bacteroidota bacterium | reverse complement strand
CACAGCAGGTCAGATGCCGCGACTGCTGGGACTTGCATATGCTTCAAAACTTTTCAGACAGAATAAGGATCTTCATGGATATATAACCCTTTCGGATAAAGGCAATGAAGTTGCCTTCGGATCAATCGGTGATGCAAGCACATCAGAGGGGCACTTCTGGGAAACAATAAATGCATCGGGCGTACTGCAGGTACCGATGGCGCTTTCGGTTTATGATGACGGATACGGCATTTCTGTTCCGAAAAAATACCAGACCACAAAGGGCAGTATTTCTGATATTCTTAAAGGCTTTGAACAGGAGCCCGGCCGCCCCGGCATAAAGATATTTAAGGGCAAAGGCTGGGATTATCCCGGTCTGATTCTGTTATATAAGGAAGGGATTGAAATTTGCAGAAGAGATCACGTTCCTGTAGTCTTCCATATTGAAGAAGTCACTCAACCGCTTGGCCATTCGACATCAGGATCCCATGAAAGATATAAGAGTGAAGAAAGGCTTAAATGGGAAGAGGAATTTGATCCTATAAGAAAAATGAGGGAATGGATCATTGAACAGAAGATTGCTACTGCAGAGGAGGTGGATAAGATCGCTTCGGAGGCTGAAGCTGAAGCCAGGGAAGCCAGGAAGAAGGCCTGGGATATGTTCCAGGATCCCATCAGGATAGAAAGGGATGCTCTTGTAAAGATAATTGACGAAAGGACCTGCAGGTGTAATGAAGATGTCAAAGAAGCTTCGGTTGAAAAAATAACTGAGGAACTGACAAAGGTGCTTCATCCGATCCGCAAGGATAATTTCATGGCTGCAAGGAAGATACTCAGGAATGTTTGTGAAACCTGCAATAAAGCCGACAATCTGAAGGAGGCGCTACATGGATGGCTGAAAAGAAATTATCAGGATGCATCATTCAGCTATGACAAATTTCTTTATAATGAAACTCCCACATCGGTTCTCAATGTTGAACCTGTTGCTCCGGTCTGGTCGGAAAACTCACCTGAAGTGCCGGGCAGAGTTATCCTCAGGGATAATTATGATAAGCTTTTCACAAAATATCCTTTGCTTGTGACTTTCGGAGAAGATACCGGCAATATCGGCGGTGTTAATCAGTCACTTGAAGGATTACAGAAGAAGTTCGGCGAGCTGAGGATAACTGATACCGGTATCCGGGAAGCTACTATCCTTGGGCAGGGCATCGGTCTTGCCCTCAGAGGGATGAGGCCGATAGCCGAGATACAGTATCTCGATTACCTGATGTATGCCCTGCAGATACTCAGCGATGATCTCGCCACAACTCATTACCGTACTGCAGGCAGGATGATCGCACCTCTGATAATATCGACGAGGGGTCATCGTCTTGAGGGTATCTGGCACTCGGGATCGCCAATGAGCATGCTGATCAATTCCGTGAGGGGAGTATATGTTTGCTCGCCCCGTGATATGACAAGGGCAGCCGGATTTTACAACACCCTTCTTGCAGGCAATGATCCTGCAATAGTTATTGAACCTCTGAACGGATACAGGCTGAAGGAAAAAATGCCGGATAATATAGGAGAATACCGCATTCCTTTAGGGATCCCGGAGATCCTCAGTAAGGGAACAGACATTACCCTGGTAACATACGGTTCGACCGTAAGAATTGCCGCCGAAGCAGTCAGACAGCTGGCCCTGCATGATATTTCGGTAGAGCTTATTGATGTTCAGACACTTGTTCCTTTTGATCTCAGGGGTGTAATTGTGGAGTCATTACGGAAAACAAACAGGCTGTTGCTGCTCGATGAGGATGTACCGGGCGGAACAACAGCATATATGATGCAGGAGATACTTGAGAAACAGGGAGGATGGAACTACCTCGACTCAACTCCAAGGACACTTACAGGGAAGGAGCATCGTCCGGCATATACGACCGATGGTGACTATTTTTCAAAACCCAGCGCTGAAGATGTTTTTGATGCTGTTTATTCAATGATGAAAGAAGCGGTCCCGGCAAAATATTAAACCGCTCATCTCTGTGTCTCTCCGTGTCTCCTCCGTGTGACTCTACTGTAATATGTTTTTATATAAGAACTTACACTGAGATCCACAGAGTCCCGATAGCTCCCGTCCCGATAGCTATCGGGAGCTATCGGGACGGGAACACAGAGTTCCACAAAGGGATTGCAAAGATAAAGAAGGGAAATAAAAAAAATTTGTAAATTGCATATCATTTTAAATGTAATGGACGAGGAACTGGACCTGTTTACAATACTGGCAGAAGACAAGATACCGGAAAAGGGCAAGATCCT
>JAKLFN010000364.1 GCA_022711195.1 Bacteroidota bacterium | reverse complement strand
CAGATACAGAAAACCGATAATTATAAACAATGGAAGAACGAATGTGATAGCCTTAAAGACAATACTGCTTCTCATGGTTTTACAAAAAGTTAATTCTTGCAGTTCTTCGCCGGGTATGGAGAACTTAAAGTTAACTTATTTGATATGAAGAATTGGAATATTCATGCCGGATTTTATGTACATCGGCATAATAACCAATTAGGCAGTACTCATAATAAATATCCCTTAATTATTGTTAGACAATTCTATGTCCAACAAATTACGGATTTTGAAAGCTGAAAAAATGAATGCTGAATTCAAAACAGTACTAAATGAATCAGAAATAGTTGACATTGAAAACTATTGCAGATCGGTAGATTATTTCGCACTTGAGCAATCACTGGGCTTTGCGGAGATTCTCTATAAATCAAAAGTAAATTACTTCCTGTTATGGGATGAAGGCAGAATATTGAGTTTTTGTCAGATTTATGAGAATTTCAGAGTTGCACATATCTGGTATGGACCGGTATGCAATGACAGGGAGAGTGTTATTATTACGATTGATGAGATCATCCGGCATTACAAACAAAGAGGTTATTGGTATCTCGGAATACAAATGAATCTTAAAACGGGTCCTGACTGTGACTTCATTGAATATCAGCTTAACAGAAGGCATCGAATTAAGTATATTTTTGATAACAATAATACCAAGGCTTCACTTGAACTCGATTTGAGCCAGACTAAAGAAGATCTTCTCAGAGGATTCAGGAAGGGTCACAGAAGTGATGTTAAAAAGGCTATCAGCTCAGGAATTAGTGTTGAAGAAGGAGATGAAGACACTGTCAGGGCTTTCTTGAGAATATACAGGAGAATGTGCGATGTGAGGTCGATTAAAGGTCATACTTCTTCTGAAGTCGTCAGAATAATAGAATATCTAAAATCCCGGAAACAGGGCGTGCTGCTGGTTGCAAAAACAAGTGATGGCGCTGTACTGGGGGGAGCAATATTCGTATATCAGGGTATTTCGGTAAGATATCTTCTCAGTGCTTCAGATCCGGACATCAGAGAACTCCCTATAACGCACCTTGTCATTTACAAGGCCATCGAAACTGCCAGGGAGACCGGATTCAGGTATTTTGATTTCTGGGGCTATAACCATTTTGCGGAAAAGGATGACCAGATATACAAAATCAACAGCTTCAAAAAGGGTTTCGGAGGTTATTATACATTTTTTGCAAAAAAAATGAACATAAATCTTATCCCTGGGGGCTACAATATTTACCGGCTTTTTGTGGTTATGAAGAAGTTATGGGGGAAATTTCCAATTAGGAGTAGTACAATACAATGAAGTTTATATTAACTATTGATACAGAAGGAGATAACCAGTGGGATCATGGACGGGATCTCACTGTTGAGAACATTAAATTTGTGCCCAGGTTCCAGGAGCTATGTCGTAAGTACGGCATCAACCCGGTATATCTTGTGACTTCAGAAATATGCAATGATGCTTTTGCCAGGGAATTATTCACTGATTACATAAATAAAGGAGAAGCCGAAATTGGCGCACATTTGCACAGTTGGACGGCCCCTCCTTTTCTTGACAATAACGGATTAAGGGAGAACGATCCCGAACATGCCTTCGCATCTGAGCTACCCAATGATTTATTAAGTCAGAAGCTGTCTCTCCTTACCAGGAACATCGAGGATTCTTTTGGTAAAAGGCCAACGTCTTTCAGATCAGGTAGATACGGGTTCAATGAGGATGTGGCAAAGGCCTTGGTTGAGAATGGTTATCTGGTGGATTCCTCTGTTACGCCTTTTGTTAGCTGGAAAGAGCAGACAGGAATTCCGAACGGAACCGGAGGACCGGATTTCATCGGTTACAGGCCAACTCCTTTCACCTACACTCTCTCAAATGGTTCCCTGGTTGAAATTCCGATAACCATTATGCCTACCAGATTTCCCCTGACACTCAATCATAATCTGGCTGTAAATTATTTCAGACAGGTAAATAAAAGTTACCTCCTTAGGGTGCTCAGAAAGTTATATTTAAGCAACCAGCCAGTATGGCTAAGGCCTGTTCCTGGCACTGATTTGAATTTGCTCAGAGAGTTGTTAATTGTTGCAAGGAGAAGTCAACTGCCATTCATTACAATGATGTTTCATTCAAGTGAACTTATGCCCGGGTGCTCAAAATACAGGCCTGACGAGGCATCTGTGGAAGAACTGTATACCTTGCTGGAACGTTTTTTCAGGCTGCTTGCAGCCATGAGCATTGCCTCTGTGACGCTTACTGAAGCGGCT
>JAKLFN010000363.1 GCA_022711195.1 Bacteroidota bacterium | reverse complement strand
TTACCCCTGATTATAACACGGGAAGATCCGGCCGGACCTGTTCCTGCGTTAGAAACATTAACACCTGCCACGCGTCCCTGGATCGATGAACCAAGGTTGATCTCCCTGGCCTGGGTAAGGTTCTCACCTCCAACCTTTGCAACGGTTGACTGGAGCGCTTTGGTGCTTCTTGAAACACCAAGAGCAGTCACAACAACCTCACCAAGCTGTTCGGTCTCAAGAGCCAGAGTTACATTAACCGTCGACTGGCTGCCCACAGTTATTTCCTGGGAGGCATAACCGATAAAAGAAAAGACAAGCACATTGGCAGGTCCTGCCTGAATAGTGTACTTGCCCTGAGCATCTGTGATCGTCCCGGTCGTACTGTTTTTTACCAGAACAGTCACTCCTGAAAGTGCTGCACCGTCAGTGTCCCTGACAGTCCCGGTTACTGTTCGTTGCTGCGCCATCAATGCACTAGTGCATAACAGCAGCAGAAACAAAGTCAGTACCCGCTTCAAAAAAAGGTACATTTTTGTCCTGATCATAAGTTTTTAGTTTTTAGGGCTAATGAAATTATTATCCGTTATCCCGTTGTTCAGTTCAAAAATATAACATTTTTTAACAACTTTTAATTTTATTTTAATTTTATTTTACAGGTGATCAGGATTTTTACTCACCTTTTCTTAATCCCGGAATCGAAGCATCCTGCCTTTCTAAGCCGGATATCTGCAACTATCAGGTATACAGAGATTTTACTCTACAACTATCTCATCAATATGCAGCCTTGCCGGCTGACCAGTACCGGGATGTGATTCAGGTGTGTTGCCAATATTGTGTGCAACAACTCTGACATACCTTGCATCCCTTGGTTCAAAATCAACAATAAAATCCCTCTGGAAGGAATCATACTGGTCAATCGGAAGAGTGTTAATAACACTTCCGGTCAGATCATAATTCTTACCATCCCCTGAAACGAAGAAGTCGACCTTCGCCGGTGCAATACTCAGCCACATAGCCAGCTGATAAAATGCACATTCTATATGCTGAACTTTCCTGGTCTCTCCCAGATCAATAACAACATCGAGATCCTTTCCCGCAAAATCCAGCCAGCCGTATTCGGTATCATGGCTTCCGCGGATCCCGTCAGTAAGCATCCCCCTTTCATCCTCGCGAATGAGAGTGATCTCAGGACTAAGGAACTGTACAGGTTTACCAAAAGCCAGATGCTCATTCCTTCCCTGGAAGAAGAGGCGGTACATGGCCGACCTGTAAGCTTCCGGAGTAGTATTCCATTCTTTCACTTTTGTAACACCCTGTCTTATACAAAGATCAACAAAGGGATCGATCATCGATCTTATCTGCGGCCTTACTTCCCATTTTTCTCCTGTGTTTATAAAAACTCCTCTGTCTCCTGTGAAATTCTTCTTTGCCTGTTCAAGTATAGCAAAATTCAGTGGCAGACGTGCAATTCTGACCCTTTCAAGCAGTACTGCCGAATCGGCTACAACCGACTCTGCCTGATTGAAAAGTTCAGTGTACCTGTCTATAAGCGGGGGGGTGAGATAGGTCACTGATGCCGCATTGGGTGAACCAAAAATACTCAGAGGCCTGTCGGACCTTAAAACAGCTTCCCTCATTTCATCAACGTAATATCTTATGAACTTACCGCCGGCGCCATAATAACCATTCAGGAAATCGTTCATGATGGCATCAGCATCGGCTTCAGGATCCCACAATAATTTTGATATCATGTATGACCGGAGTTCAGCAAACTCGCCTCCAACTTCACGGTTTCCCTGTTCAAACATCGCAGTAACACCATTCTCAACAAAGAACTTCAGATTTGGCTGTAAAACATGAAGATTTGGAAAAGGACTTATGAGATTGCTGAACTGAATAACATAATCCCAGACTATAATATCTTTCGCGATTTTACTCCAGTCCCGTACATCTCTGACAAACGCAAGGCTGGTTTCGTCAGTTGCCTCTGCAAAAGGTCTGTCGCGCCGCATCTCAATACTGCAAAGCATAATGTTCACATTATCCCTCGGTCGCAAGGTCAGAGGAGCCTTCCTTCCATATTCATAAGCAAGTGTCGAGATAACTTTGTCGGGGAACTGATCAGCAACCTGGTTAACAAACCAGATTATTGACCCCGAAGGAGAGCCCTCCTTCTTGTCGAGGGCCTGACAATTTTCGCACATACAGTAATTCCTGTTGTCATTCTGGCTCACCGACCAGTAAAGAGCTTCAGGATTCCTGGCCATGTCCTTACGCAGGTTCTGAATTGTTATTTTCAATACTTCGGGATTC
>JAKLFN010000362.1 GCA_022711195.1 Bacteroidota bacterium | reverse complement strand
CAAGGGGAACTGCTATAAGCCGCGCGACTCATTCGGCATTGCCACTGACATGGTCCCAGCCAATAATCGTAATGAAGTGTGGCAGGCGGTTCGCTGTCTTTGGCGATGCCGAAGGAGTCGCGTGGCTTATAGCAGTTCCCCTTGGCCATATATACCTCGCCAATACCGCCGCTATGAAGGAATTTCATTGCTTCCTGGACGCCTCTGATGGATCTGTTCTGAAGGCCGGTCTGGACTCTCACATTGTATTTTCGTGAGGCCTCAACCATTTTTCTTCCCTCGAAGATTCCGTAAGTAGCAGGTTTCTCAACATATACGTGTTTGCCGGCCTGGCAGGCCCATATCGTACCAAGAGCATGCCAGAAATTTGGAGTGGCAAAAGAGACAGCATCGATCTCTTTGTCTTCAAAGACTCTTCTCATATCCCATACTGTCTGGGGAGCTTCGCCAGTCATGCTCTGCACTGTCTTCACCTTGTCGGGGAAGAACTTTTCGTCGGCATCGCAAAGGGTTTTCAGCCATACATTCTTGGTGGTTTTCATTCCGCAGAAACTCCGGATATGTGTTCCGCCCTGGCCGCCGATACCGATAACTGCAACGGCAAGCCTGTCGTTGGCTCCCTGGATGGAGTTATACGACCTGGCGCTAAGCTTCATACCGCCTATTGCCACAGCGGCAGTGCCAAGCGCACTCTTTCTGATAAAATCACGTCTGTTTGTCATTCTTAGGGTTATTAAGTTTTTGGTTGATAGAATTAATATCGTTTATATGAATCTGATCTTTTCAGCTTTTTTCTTTGCCTTTTCCAGTGTCTTTCCCATATCGACCGGGATACCACCATTAAGCTTGCTCTCCTCAGCGGCTGCCATGAATGTAAATATCTCGGTTGTCTCTTCCGGTTTCACAGGTACGATACCCGACTCAAAGAATTCAACAATCTTCAGGAGCAGTGGATTATAGCCGCTGTATTTGCCGAGCACCGTAATACCTTTCTCACTGAAAACTGTTGCCCCATAATCTGATTTACCGTTGCGGATGCCCCTGAATGTTCCGATTCTTCCATCGGACCATATTCCGGTAACTTTATCGAAGCCGGCAGTATGTGCACGGCTAACTGTTTTGCAGCCTGTACCCATTGCAGTAAAAAGTATTTCAACACCGTGAACGCCGTACCAGAACAGGTCAGGATGTGTTTTCTCGAGTGTTGCCGGGCTGTAGGCATCAGCACCAAGGATCCTGCCCGACGATCCATCGCTGAGCTCTTTTATGCCAGTTATATACCGCAGTGACGAGGATGAAAAAACAGGAGTATCATAATACGATGAAGCATTAAAGATTGCCAGAGTATCAATCAATGAGGCTGCTACCGGTTTATCGATGAAAATTCTTTTGCCTGCTTTCATTACGGGTATTGCCTGTTCAAGGTGAAGCCGGCCGTCGTTTGTTTCGAGCAATACAAAGTCGACTTTCTCAATGAGTTCAGCAATTGAACCGACAATCTCAACGCCCAGTTTTTTTACATCTTCGGTATATCCGGGGATCCTGTCAACGCTTGATTTGATGTCGTTACTTCCTTTAGGATAGGCTGCAGTTACTTTAAAATCCCGGAATGCCGCATCAGGAACTTCTGCATTCAATGCTTTTGTAAAGGCTACGCTGTGTGATGTATCGAGGCCGATTATCCCTATATGCTTTCCTTCGGGCACCTTAACCTGCAGAAGAGCCGAAGGATCAAATGCCAGTCCGAGGGAGACTGATCCTGCGGCTGCACTCTTTATGAAATCCCTTCTGCCTACCGTTCTGTTCATTTGTTCAACCAGGTCTTTAACAATATCATCCTATAAATGTAGTGTCATTTCTTTTACGATAGCCCCTGTCACTGGTTCTTCTGTGTTAAAATTAGTTAAGGTTCCGGGGAACGGGCCAGATCATCAAGGTCATAATATTTCAGAGCGCCGTAAACACCGTGCATCGCTTCCACAGGATCGTAGTGTCTGTTGCTCACCAGTGAAAAATATGAAACGAATTTTTCAGGCAGAATGATATTATCGAAACATCTGCCTAAAGCTGAAGAATGCAGGAGCACGGGTGCCAGTTCCTTTCCTGAATATCCCGTAACCGAAGAAGCATTAAAGTATTTCCTCAGCGTCTTTGCGAGCCGTGTCACTTCTCCAGCCTGAATACCTGTGATGCTTCTGCCGATGAGTATTGAAGTATACCACAGGTTGTGAGAGACGCCTTTGAAATATGCATCGCCGCGAAGGGATCCCGGACCCAGCTCTCCGATACCGGGAAG
>JAKLFN010000361.1 GCA_022711195.1 Bacteroidota bacterium | reverse complement strand
GGGGGGCGCTCAGACTCAAAAGTCCCCCTTGGGATTTAGGGATTGAACACGTGTAAAACACAAGAGCTCAAAGCTGATGAATTATGCAGGTCAAATTCCCAATAATCTTTTTGCATTACCCGATCTTAATAACTCCATCACGGTAGAATCTGCCTCTGCCGGTCTCAGCGATTCAATCCGCAATAATCCTGTCAGATAATCGAGTATCGGGGAATGAGTCCCGAATGCAAATTTATCCTTCCCGTATTTTCTTATCAGGTCTGCCAGATTGCTTACATTTCTGCCCGAGGTATCAAATAAAATATCTGAACCTGAGAAAAATCCTTTCTCGTCATCCTTCAGGGAAATCCCGTTCGCAATATTAAGTACGAAATATTTCGCATCGGGTACTTCTTTAATTATGGGGATCACATCCTTAAGGCCCCATTCCTTTGACAGGTCCAACCACGACCGGCATCTGCTGTCAACCATTCTCAGTGTTAATGCAACTGTCAGACCTTTATCACGGGCGGTCTTTACAAGTTCAATACATGAAGGATCATTCAGCTCATAGTCGTGATATTGCGGATAAATTCGTATCCCTTTTATCCCGAACTTTGATATGCAAACCTTCAGGTCATCCTGCCACCCTGCATATGAAGGATTGATAATTGCAAAGGGAATAAACCTGTTCCTGAAACGTCTGTCTGACATCAGCTCTTTGTGCATTTCCTCATTTGCAGTCTGGCAGTTCTTATAGAAGATCCCGTTAATATTGCTTATCACCGACAGGTCAACTCCAAACCGGTTCATCCTGTCGAGCAATTCACTGCACGTTTTGAAATTCGTACCGATAAAAGGCCAGTGGCCAATATTTGAGTTAATATCAATCAACATTCCGGCCTGATTTTTTGAGTATGTTGTTAAAATTATCAAAGAATATTTTTTTCTTCTGGGTTTCGGTAAGTCCCGATGAAAGAATTACACCCACACCCTGGTAATATGAACTGTCGGTACCAAAGAACATTCTGTCCTCACCCAGACATTTCAGGACAAAATCAATCATTTCACCTTCATTATTGCTTCCCGAAGTATCAACATAAATATTTGGATAATCCTTAATAGCCTTGCAGGTATATTCCCAGTCACCGCCGCCACCGGTATGTGCATACTGGAACATTGCTTCCGGATATCTTTTTGCTGCTTCAATGAAATCCTCAGCAGTTGAAGCATTAGGCTGTTGATTACCGTATTTCGTTCTGTGTCCGGCAAATCCGATTGCAGTCACCGCGTGCATCATTATGATCATATTAAGATCTATCATTTCTTCAATGATCGGGTAGAAAAGCGGATCACTGATCTTTAACTGATTATATACCTTCAAGCCTATCATTCCGAGATCTGTGCACCTTTTTATCTCCTCGAGGGATTCTTTACCGTAAACAGGATTTACATAAGCCTGCCCGAGATACCTGTCAGGATACTCTTTCATCGCAGCAAGGATTGTGTCGTTGCATTTCCTGAATTCTTCAGGAGTGACTTCCTTTCCCAGTTCCTGATTTATAGGCCTCGAAATGACAAGTTTTTCAATATTGAGCCTGTCGGCAAAATCGATCTGTGATTCAACGGTCCCTCCGAGCCCGACATGCTCATGGGCATCAATTTTCCTGTATTTCATCACCTCTTTCATTATATCGTATGAGGAAGGTGATGATCTGTCTTTTGTATAAGGTTCTGAAATTGCACTACCTGCTATCATTCCGGCAACTGAAAAAGTAGTATCCCTGAAGAATTTTCTCCGGTCCATTTTTTAGTTTTTTGAATTCATAATTTATTGTATTCCTTTGTGTTACTTTGTGATAACCTTTGTGTCCCTTAGTGGTAAAAAAAAATTAACCACAAAGTCGCTCATCCCGAGCTATTCGGGAACACAAAGTCCCGATAGCTATCGGGATCACAAAGGATATGAATTATATAAGTTAGTAAAGGGTTGAATAGTCAAAGATAATATTTAAATCCGCGATTTATTCTCTCATCACTGTATTTACCGGATTCTTCCGTGCTGCTCTTATTGAAAGAGCACTTGTTGTGATGATTGCAATTATCAGGGTAATTATCATGGAAAGAACAAACGGGGTGGCAGTTTTCAGAATAAAATCCGGCAACCCGAAATCCATACGGTAAGCAAAACTTTCCAGCCACCGGTTCATGAGGTAATATGCAACAGGCCATGAAATAAGGTTTGATAAAAGTACAAGAAGAAGAAAATCTTTGTTAAGCAGCCAGGCTATCTGATCTTCCCGTGCACCCATTATCTT
>JAKLFN010000360.1 GCA_022711195.1 Bacteroidota bacterium | reverse complement strand
CGGTTCCTACACCGGACTCCGGATTGGCGTTTCAACAGCTAAAGGAATAGCATATGCAGCGTCAGTGCCCCTGATAGGAGTAGAAACCACTCTTTCGATGTTCCACGGCATTGACGATACTTTAAAGAAAAACCACGGTCCCGATAACAGTTCTCTTTTCGTTCCAATGCTCGATGCACGCCGGATGGAAGTTTATTACTCCATTCTCGATGCTGAAGGTAATACTGTAAAAGAAACAGCCGCTGAAATAATAGATGAAAATTCCTTCACGGAGATACCCCCTCAGATTAAATTGATCTTCTTCGGCGACGGTGCTGGTAAATGCCGTGATATTATCAGGCGAGAAAATGTAGTATTTGCCGATGAATTCAGAATTTCAGCTGCACATATGTACCAACCTGCATTTAAATCACTTAGACAACAAAATTTTGAAGATATTGCTTATTTTGAACCGTTTTATCTCAAAGATTTCATAACTTCGCGTCCTAAAAAAAATATCCTTGGCAGGTAATTTGATTGATAGAGTCAAAGTACATTAAAAAAGCAGTATGAGGCATTTTAAAGCTCTTTTGCTGGCTATCCTGATATCGGCGCTGTGCGCCGGACAGGAAAAGGCTTACCTGCCGGGTGAAAAGATAAATTTTGATATCCACTACGGGATCATCCAGGGAGGTGTTGTTTCTCTCGAACTCCGTACAGATACTTTCAGAGGCAGGGAGGTATGGCATTCAACCCTCCTGGGACGGACAACCGGTATGGCCGACGCCGTATTCAGGGTAAAGGATATTTATGAAAGCTTTATGGAACCCGCTACAGGTTTGCCGGTGTTCTCAATAAGAAACATAAGGGAAGGCCGTTATACCAGGTATAACGAAGTGATCTTTGATCATTACAGCAGGTCCGATTCGTCGGTGCTGACAAGCGATCTCACAGGGATCCATGTGACTGAAAAAGGAATACACGACATTCTCTCCTGCTTCTACGCCATGCGCGATCACCATCTTCCCAAACACCAGACAATGAAAAAGGGGGATGTTATCACGATAAACACCTGGTTCACCGACGAATACTTCCCTGTTATAATGAGATATATGGGAACCGAGGAGATCAGGACAAAGGTTGGCAGGATCAAATGTCTGAAATTCAACCCGGTGACAGAGGTAGGCAGGCTGTTTAAAACCCAGGATGACGTAACCTTCTGGTTCACGGCCGATAAAAACCACCTCCCCGTGAGAATCAGGTTCAACATCTTTGTGGGAGCTTTTATAGCTGAGATAGTAAATTACGAGGGATTGAAATATCCACTGGAAATAAGGGGAAAAGATACTAACCAATAACAGAAATATTGTTTTTATATGGCTACTACTGCAGATTTCAGAAACGGACTGGTAATTGAGTACAACGGGGAACTTCACACCATAGTGCAGTTCCAGCATGTCAAGCCCGGAAAAGGACCGGCGTTCGTAAGAACCAAACTAAGGAACATCAAGACAGGAAGAGTTCTTGACAATACATTCTCATCGGGCACAAAGGTAAATGTGGCAAGAGTGGAAAGACGTCCATACCAATATCTCTACCGTGATGAGATCGGTTACTATTTCATGCATCTCGAAACATTCGAGCAGATACACGTCCAGGAGGAACTGATCGACGCTCATGAATTCCTTAAGGAAGGTGAAAATGTGGAGGTAGTCTACCATGCCGATACCGATACCGTTCTGTCAGTAGAGGTCCCGCAGTTTGTGGTAGTGGAAGTGACTTACACTGAACCCGGGCTCAGAGGCGATACCGCAACCAACACCTTCAAGCAGGCAACCATCGAGACCGGAAGCACCATTATGGTACCGCTGTTTATCAATACAGGCGACAGGATCAGGATTGACACTTCAAGCAGGACTTACATAGAAAGGGCCAAATCATAAATCATGAGGGAAAAAAAGGCTTTGGTTGACAGGCTCCAGATCTCCAGATTCAAGCTGGATGCACTTCTCGATATAACCCTTTCTATAAACGAAAATCTGCCGACCGAAGACCTTTTATCAAAATATGACTCCATTCTCAGAAATAACCTGGGGATAGGAAAAATCATAATCTTCAAACATTCAGTTGGCTGGGAATGCATATTCAACGCCGGATTCCCAACGGAGTTCGAAATCGGAATCGATGTGGAAACGCAGCTCCTGAAATTCACCGAAACAGAGATCAGGAATGAGAACCTCGGCATCGAGGGCGTCGAAATCCTTATCCCGGTTTACAATAATAACTCACCGCTCGCCTTTATCCTCATAGGCGATATCGAGGAAGACCGTGAAGGGATGAGCCCTGTTATC
>JAKLFN010000036.1 GCA_022711195.1 Bacteroidota bacterium | reverse complement strand
TTCGGATTTATGCCGAGGGAGCTCAGATCACTGGGATTTGCAGCCAGGCTCCCCATAACACCAGGATCAGATGCAGCCTTGATGCCCATAGTAATTAATAGGGGTATCGCTCCAATGGTATTTGTGGCAGCAAAAATTGCCAGGAGCATTACCAGATATCTCCAGGCATTGTTCTTACCGGGAAATGACGATTCAAGATGATTCATACGTACAGAGTGTAAATCTTTGTTAAGTGTTCAGGGTTTTCTTTGGATAGTCGATGGAATAATGGAGCCCTATGCTTTCCTTGCGTGCCATTGCGTGCTTAATAATTATGTATCCTACATTGATGAGGTTTCTCACCTCGCATATCTTCTTGGAGATAAGTGATCGCTTATAGAGGCTCTCTATTTCCTGGTAAAGAATCTCCAGGCGTACCATTGCTCTTTCGAGACGAAGATCTGACCGGACGATACCGACATAATTGCTCATGATCATCCGCACCTCATTTATACTCTGGGTAATCAACACCATCTCCTCAAGGTGTGTTGTTCCTTTATAGTCCCACTCAGGTATTCTCTCCTCAACCGATAATTCTTTAATTCTTCCTGCTGAATGCATAGCGGCACGGTGACCATACACTGCTGCTTCAATAAGTGAATTTGATGCCAGCCTGTTTGCACCATGCAGTCCTGTTGATGATACTTCGCCGAGTGCATAAAGCCTGTCGATGTTAGTCTGTCCGTTGACATCGACTTTTATTCCTCCGCAAGAATAGTGCTGAACAGGCACCACCGGGATCATATCTCTAGTAATATCTATTCCTCGGGCTTTACAATGTTCGTATACATTGGGGAAATGGTCCATGAGAGCATCAGCATTAAGATGTGTACAGTCGAGCCACACATGGTCGTCGCCCCAGATTTTCATTTCATTGTCGATGGCGCGCGCCACTATATCGCGGGGGGCCAGTGAGCCGCGGTTATCGTAACGGTTCATGAACTGTTCTCCCCGCATATTCTTGAGCACTGCACCAAATCCCCGCAGAGCCTCGGTAATCAGGAATGAAGGCCGGTGGTTCGGATCATATAACGATGTTGGATGGAACTGTACAAACTCCATATTCTCGATCGTTCCCTTTGCCCTGTAAACCATAGCAATACCGTCGCCTGTAGCAATCTCGGGGTTTGTGGTAGTGAGGTAAACATTTCCAATTCCTCCGGTAGCCACGATAGTCACTTTTGAAAGAAAAGAGATCACATTCTGGCTTGCAAGATCAGCAACATAAGCGCCATAGCACTCTATTCCCGGATAATTACGTTTGACGATCTCTCCCAGGTGATGCTGTGTAAGTATCTCTATGGCAAAGTGGTTCTCATAGATTTCTATGTTCGGATCTTTCCTGACCCTTTCAATAAGTGTTTCCTGGATGGCCTCCCCGGTCTTATCCTTGTAATGGAGTATCCTGTGTTCAGAGTGACCTCCTTCCCGGGCCAGGTCGTAGGTGCCATCCTCTTTTTTATCAAAGGGAACTCCGAATCCGATAAGGTCGTTGATCCTGTCGGGAGCCTCGCTGACCACCATTCTTACGACTGCTTCGTCGCAGCAGCCTGCACCTGCAACAAGAGTATCCTTTATATGTTTCTCAAAATTGTCGGGTTTGGCAAAAACAGCTGCAATTCCTCCCTGTGCATATTTCGTGTTTGTATCATCAAGCGCTGCTTTTGTAATTACAGACACTTTACCAAATTTTGATGCTCTTAATGCAAAAGTCAGTCCTGCTATACCTGAACCAATAACAAGGAAATCGGTTCGTTTTTTCATCTCAGAAATAATTATGGATTGGTAAAGATAACAATAATGGAAAGAATTATGATTTTTGCCCACCGTGGTTTTGAACCCCACCCGGGCCCTCCCCTTAAAATTAAGGGGAGGGGTGTATCCCAACTGCAATTCCGTCCACCTCCCTTCCGCTTCTTGCATTTTTTAAACCCCTCCCCGGGCCCCTCCCCTTGAAATTAAGGGGAGGGGGCAGTCTGTGGAAAACATTAATATTTAGTATATTATTTGACTGAATTGTGTAATTTTAATATCGGAATAAAATTTTTATGTCTCATATTCATTATAGGCATTATATGGGAATACTATTGCTTGCACGAGACCTTCGGAACAATCCTACGTCTTCTGAAAAAATTCTTTGGGAAGTATTAAGGAGAAAAAAAACCTCAGGCTACCGTTTCCTGCGTCAGCACCCCATATTTATCAGGATCGACAATGATTGGGTTGATTTTTATATCGCCGATTTCTATTGCGCAGAACTTCAGGTTGTAATAGAACTTGATGGAAAGATACATGATACCAGGAAGGAATATGATCAGGAAAGAGATGAAAAAATGTTATCACGCGGAATCAGAGTTTTAAGAATTAAGAATGAAGAGTTGGAGAATATTGAAAATGTTGTGGTTAAGATTAAAAAGTTTATCGCCAACTAATAAATACAAATTATTGATGTGAATTTTTGAACCCCACCCGGGCCCTCCCCTTAAAATTAAGGGGGAGGGGGTGTATACCAACTGCAATTCCGTCCACCTCCCTTCCCATTCTTGCAATTTTTAAACCCCTCCCTGACCCTCCCCTTAAAATTAAGGGGGAGGGGGTGTATACCAACTACAATTCCGTCCACCTCCCTTCCCCTTACATTTAAGGGGAAGGGTCGGGGATAGGGTTTTTTGAACCAACGGTCGGGGATAGGGTTTCTTTGAACCAAGGGTCGGGGATAGGGTTTGTTTTATTCACTAATTATCCTTCTTCAACCTGCCAGCCTTGTAAAACACGCATTTTTGCTTTACTTTTGCTTCCCGCAAAAAGAAATACAAGATTCTATGGCTCAGGATGATGTTTTTAAAAAACTGGTGGCACATTGTAAGGAATATGGCTATGTATTCCCTTCAAGTGAAATTTACGACGGACTAAGCGCTGTATATGATTACGGCCAGTACGGCGTTGAACTGAAAAACAATATTAAAAAATACTGGTGGGACAGCATGGTCCTCCTGAATGAAAATATCGTTGGCCTCGACTCCGCTATTTTTATGCATCCGACTATCTGGAAAGCTTCCGGCCATGTCGACGCGTTCAATGATCCGCTTATCGACAACAAAGATTCCAAGAAAAGATATCGCGCCGACGTCCTGATAGAGGAACATCTTGCAAAAATCGAAGACAAGATCAATAAGGAAGTTGAAAAGGCCAGGGAGAAATTCGGCGCTTCCTTCGATGAAAAGAAATTCAGGGAGACAAACCAGAGAGTCATTGCAAACCAGGCAAAGATCGACGAACTTAATGCAAGGTTTTCAAAAGCGCTCAATGAAACAGACCTGGCAGAGATCCGTCAGATAATTATAGACAATGAGATAGTCTGCCCGATATCGGGTACCAGGAACTGGACCGATGTCCGGCAGTTCAACCTCATGTTTGCCACCGAAATGGGATCGACCTCAGAAGGTGCAAATAAGGTGTACCTGAGGCCAGAGACAGCCCAGGGTATCTTTGTGAACTTCCTGAATGTACAGAAAACAGGAAGGATGAAAATTCCTTTTGGTATTGCACAGATCGGTAAAGCATTCCGTAATGAGATAGTTGCCCGTCAGTTTATTTTCAGAATGAGAGAATTTGAGCAGATGGAAATGCAGTTCTTCGTACAGCCCGGCAGCGAACTCGACTGGTTCAGCCGCTGGAAGACCACCAGGATGAAATGGCATCAGTCTCTCGGTTTCGGTGCAGAGAACTACCGCTTTCACGATCATACCAAACTTGCCCATTATGCTAATGCTGCTACCGATATAGAATTCAGGTTCCCGTTCGGATTCAAGGAGGTTGAAGGAATACATTCACGTACCGACTTCGACCTGAAACAGCACCAGCAGTACAGCGGGAAAAAGATGCAGTATTTCGATCCTGAAAAAGGCGAATCATACGTTCCTTTTGTGATAGAAACATCGATCGGCGTCGACCGTATGTTCCTGCAGGTAATTTCTGCAGCATATCATGAAGAAGAACTGAAGAAAGAGGACGGAACAACAGATACCCGTATCGTCCTTAAGCTTCCATCAGTACTTGCGCCTGTGAAGCTGGCAGTCATGCCCCTTGTTAAAAAGGACGGGTTGCCTGAGATTTCTGAAAAGATAATGAAAGAACTCAAATTCGAATTTAACTGCCAGTACGACGACAAGGATTCTATCGGACGACGCTACAGGAGACAGGATGCTATCGGAACACCATATTGCATAACCATTGACCATCAGACTATTGAAGATAATACTGTTACTATCAGGTATCGTGATTCTATGTTGCAGGAAAGGGTGAATATTTCACAGCTGAAAGATATCATTTTCGAAAGAGTAAGTATCGTTTCGCTGCTGAAGAGGCTGTAGAGGCTGTAGAGGCGAGGCTGTAGAGGCGAGGCTGTAGAGGCTGTAGAGGCTGTAGAGGCTGTAGAGGCGAGGCTGTATGAGAAATAATTAGATTGAAGTTCATAATTATACAAAATTCTATGGCGCATCCCTGGAAAGATTTGATTGTCTGGCAGAAATCTCATTCACTGGTACTTGAGGTTTATAAGATTACAAATAATTTCCCGGAAGAAGAAAGGTTTGGATTGGTGACTCAATTAAGAAGGTCGGCAAGTTCAATTGCAGCTAATATAGTAGAAGGAAAATCAAAAAGAACAGATAAGGAATTTGTTTCTTTTCTATATAATTCCAGGGGATCCCTTGAGGAAACACGCTATCATCTGCTTCTCTCAAAAGATCTTGGATATCTTGATAAAGATATCTACCTGAAGCTTGAAGAAATGACAGCTGAAGTAAGCTACTTATTAAATAAACTAATTTCATCGATTTGCAAATGAGCATTCCCCAGAATGAAACTAATGCCTTAAATCTTGCTGATGCCACTACAGCCTCTCTTGCCTATATTGCCTCAAACGCCTCTATGACCTCTAACGCCTCTATCGCCTCTAACGCCTCTATGACCTCTAACGCCTCTATCGCCTCTAACGCCTCTATGACCTCTAACGCCTCTATCGCCTCTTCCTCCCCCCTCCTCCGAAAGGTCTTGGTGGTTACATACTACTGGCCTCCCAGTGGCGGTGCAGGTGTCCAGCGCTGGCTGAAATTTTCTAAATACCTTCCTGAAGCCGGCTGGCAGCCTGTTATTCTTACTGTCGATCCGGAATATGCCGCATACCCCGCAACTGACCTTTCCCTCGAAAAAGATGTGCCGGCAGCTGCTGAAGTACACCGCACAAAGACTACAGACTGGTTCCGATTCTATGGCGGTGATAAATCAAAAGTGCCGTCAGCAGGCTTCGCCACAAACCGCGATGATTCACCAGGAGGAAAGATCTCACGTTTTATTAGAGGAAACTTCTTCATTCCTGATCCGCGAAGGGGATGGAATAAACATGCCTTCAGGAAAGCCTGCGAACTTATCGAAAAACACGACATCAGGAATATAATTACAACCAGCCCGCCACACTCCTCACAGCTCATCGGGCTGAAACTCAAAAAAAAATACCCTCACCTGCGCTGGCTGGCCGACCTGCGCGATCCCTGGACAGATATTTACTATTACAATCTCTTCTACCCTACTCTTCTTTCAAGAAAAATTGACAGCCACTATGAAAAGGCTGTATTGGCAAAAGCAGACATAATTACAACAGTAGGACCAACCCTCGGCAAGATTTTTAGCTCTAAAATGGCTGGCAGCGGGGAGAAAATAAAAATTATACATAACGGATTTGACGAAGAGGATTTTTCAGGTCTTACTGCCTCGACACCTGAAAGATTTACCATTTCTTACACAGGCACCATCTCAGAATCATATCCCGTAAATGGATTTATCATGTCGCTGAAGGAGCTTATTTCAGGGGGCAGGGACCTGCTGCTGAAATTCACGGGCCACATACCGGATGTTCAGAAAAACAGGCTTATCTCAGAGCTTGGCGCCGGGCATCTTGAATTCATACCTTACTCCGATCACAGGACTGTGATAGGGCAGATGCTGTCGGCATCAATGCTTCTTCTGGTTCTTGCAAAAGATCCCGGCAACAGAAGCTTTCTTCCTGGAAAACTGTTTGAGTATATTGCTTCCGGCAAACCTGTTGTTTGCCTGGGTCCCACTTCGGGTGACACTGCCGCGATTCTCAACAGCGGCGGATACGGCAGGTGCTTCGACTATGACGACCAGGAAGGAATCACAGAATTCATTTCTGGCTGTATAAAAACTGGTCAGGGGAAGACCCCGGCGCCTCCCTCAGAATTCTCAAGAAGAAATCTTGCAATGAAAGTTGCACAGCTTCTTGATTAATATTCCAGCATTATCAGCCGACATTATGATTTGTTAAAAATCTTCCCGAAATTTGAGATAACCTAAAGAAACAGAAAAAATGCTCACTTCGAGAATGAATAATATTCTTGTTCTTGCACCACACACCGATGACGGTGAACTTGGTGCCGGAGGAACCATTAGCTACTTCCTCGAAAAAAAGGCGAAAGTCTGGTATGCTGCCTTTTCAACAGCCGAAGAGTCGCTTCCCAACGGAATGCCAAAAGATACCCTTAAGAAGGAGGTAAAAAAAGCAACATCGCAGCTCGGCATCGACAATGAGAATCTTATTATCTACGATTACCAGGTCAGAAAGCTGAACTTCTCAAGACAGGCTATCCTCGAAGATCTTATAAAACTGAAAAACAGGATACACTTCGACCTTATTCTCATGCCCAGCCTGAAAGACATTCACCAGGACCATCTTACTGTTGCACAGGAAGGGCTTCGTGCCTTCAAGACTACATCGATACTGGGATATGAGCTGATATGGAACAACCTTTCTTTCGATACAACATGTTTTATCAGAATTGAAGAAAGACACCTTCAGAACAAGATAGAGGCGCTTAAGCACTACAAATCTCAGAAAGGCCGCGATTATGTCTCTCCTGATTTTGTAAAATCACTTGCCCGGACAAGAGGTGTGCAGATAGGCGCCCAATATGCCGAGGCTTTTGAAGTGATCCGCTGGGTGATCTGAGATGAATAAAATGAAAGAGATAAAAGTCTTCATTACCGGCGCCGGCGCACCGGGAGCCCCCGGCATTATCAAATCGCTCCGGAAAGTCACCGAACGCACTATATCTGTTATCGGCGGTGATGCAAGCCTGAAAAACTCTGTGGGCGCAGGATTGCTCGATAAGGTCTTTCAGATTCCATTTGCCGAAGCACCCGATTTTATCGACAGGGTCCTGGAGATATGTACCGTGGAAAAAGTCGATGTCGTTATCCCCCTGGTAACAAGAGAACTCCCGGTATTTGCAAAAAATAAAGATCTCTTCAACTCAAAAGGTATATGTGTTTCCGTTTCGGATCCCGGACCTCTCGAAATTGCAAATAACAAATATCTGCTGATGAAATTCTGCAGGGAACACAACATCCCTGTCCCGGATTTTCATCTTGTGAAGAGTCTTCCTGAGTTCAGGGAAGCTGCCGCCCTCCTGGGCTATCCGGTGAAAAAAATCTGCTTCAAGCCGCCGGTATCAAACGGGCTCAGGGGTTTCAGAATTATCGAGGATGGCCAGGACAGGCTCCATGCGCTCATAAATGAAAAACCAAATAATATATATATCTCTTTCGACGAATTTGTATCGGTATGCGAAGGAGGAGGATCATTCCCGGAACTGATTGTCATGGAATACCTCCCCGGTGAAGAATACAGCGTTGATGTTCTCGTCGATAACGGGAAATATATATCTGCAATACCGCGAAGCCGCGATCATATAAAAATGGGAATAAGCTTTGTGGGAACTGTCGTTGACGACAGGGAGATAATTGATTATTCAAAAAGGATCGTTGAAGGATTAAAACTGAACGGGAACATTGGATTTCAGTTTAAAAGAGACATCAACGGAATACCAAAGGTCATTGAATCAAATCCCCGTGTTCAGGGCACAATCGTTTTATGTACTGCTGCGGGGGAAAATATGGTCTACGAAGCAGTCAAAGCTTGTCTCGGTGAAAAAATAGAAAAACCTGATATTGTCTGGGGACTGAAAATGATACGTTACTGGGAAGAACTATTTCTTGATAAAAATGGCAATAAAGTCGATTTCTGATCTGTATAATTATTCTTTGTTCATCTTCGACCTCGACAACACCATCTATAATGAGGAAGATTATCTTTTCCAGGCTTATGAGGCTGTAGCATCAAGGTTTTCTGATATGGCCGCGGGCCACGACAAGAAGAGCCTGTTTGAAAACCTCAAACAACTTTATTATAAAGAAGGAAGGGAGAAGCTCTTTGACAAATTTCTTGCTTCTGCCGGGATTGACTACTCCTTCATGCCGGAGTGCCTGAATATCCTGCGGAATTTCAAACCGGAGAAACCACTGATCATTTATAACAATGCTGCTGAAGTTCTTAAGAATCTTTCTGAAAAGAAGAAAAACATCTTCATACTGACAAATGGAAATACTGATCAGCAGCGAAACAAGATCAGGAACATATTATGGAACGGACTTGATAAACACATCCGTTTCATTTATGCCGACGATATTGAACCAAAGCCCTCTCCTGCAGGAGTGCATTACATCTTAAGAATAACAAACACTGAACCGGGGAATGCTCTCTTTGTAGGCGATAAGGATACTGACAGGCAATGTGCAGAAAGCGGAGGCATTGCATACCTTGACGTTAGCGGACTGGATCTGCTTCTTAAAAAAGTTGAATGATCAATAAAGACTTATGAAGATCCTGATGGTGCTTGAATCAGAATTTCCGCCCGATGTAAGGGTGGAAAATGAAATAGCCGCGCTCTCAGGTGCAGGGCATGAAGTACATCTTGCATGTTCTACAAGAAAGAATAAACCCTGTAAGGAGACAATAGGAAAGGCCTTCATTCACAGGAAGAGAATAAGCAAATTCATCTATAAGAGCAGTGTCGGCAGCCTGAAATTTCCATTTTACTTTAATTTCTGGAGGAGGTTCATATTTCCCCTGGTGGCTGCAGAAAAGTTTGATGTAATTCATATCCACGATCTTCCCCTGGCGATCATAGGGGCTGAAATAAAAACAAAATACCGCATCCCGATGGTTTTGGATCTCCACGAGAACTGGCCCGCTCTTCTGAGGAATGCCACACATACAGCCACACCCATCGGAAAGCTTTTATACTCCGACAGACAGTGGACAGAGTATGAAAAAAAGTTCACCCTGAAGGCAGATCTCATAATAACTATTATTGAAGAAGCCGGGGAAAGGATCATCAATCTTGGTGTTGATCCTGCAAGGATCTGTATCGTTTCAAACAGCGTCAACCCCGAAGGACTCTCCATCATGGAAAAGAAAAGGAATGATGATTCTTTCGTCCTTTTCTATGGAGGAGGGATCAACAGGCACAGGGGGTTGCAGGTTGTCCTTGAAGCAATAAGCCTGCTGAAGGCCAGGAATATCAAAATTATCCTTGAGATAGTTGGCTCAGGAAGCTACCTGGCCGATCTTCGTATCATAACAGAAAAATTGGCTGTCGGAGAACAGGTAAGGTTTCATGGTCATAAACCATTCGATGCAATGCTTGATATGCTTTCAGAAGCCGATGCTGCAATAATTCCACACCTCCGGACAGACAATAATGATGCCTCGAGTCCAAATAAGCTGTACCAGTATATGTATCTGGGCAAGCCTGTAATTTCTTCTGACTGCCTTTCGCTGAAGAGGATACTGAACGAAACCAATGCAGGATTTATTTACCGTAACGATTCGGCCGTAGAGCTTGCTGATCTTCTCGAAAAACTGATCAATGATCGTCATCTCCTTGAAGAAAAGGGCCTTAACGGCAGAAAAGCTATTCTTGGCGGACTAAACTGGAATACCGAAAAGGAAAAACTCATTAAGGCATATACCAGACTGGCAAAAGATACCAAATGAAAACCCTGGTCCTGATAACCTCAAATTATCCCTTCGGGAAGAGCGATCCTTTTCCGGGAACAGAACTGCCGTTCCTTGAAAAAGCATTTGACAGGATAATTATCATCTCTCAGAACAGCAGGTCGGAACAGACACATAAAATTCCAGGTCAGGTAAAGATATTAAGGTATAATACCTCGACCTCTCCTGCAGGCTTCCTTAAACTTCCTCTTCTTCTCGCAGAAAACCAGAAACTGATAAAGAGTATTTTTCAAAAAGAAATCAGCTTCAGAAAGACGACCGGCACCGTGCTGAGCCTTTCAATGAAAGTTCTCCTTCTCAGGAAGATCATTAAAGCCCTGCAGCTCAGGACTTTTATAATTGATATGCTGAGAAATGAAAATATCACCCGCGATATTGTTTCTTATTCATACTGGTTAAACACCGGAGCACATGCCATCAGCCTGCTTGATTATCCAGGAAGCATAAAGATAGCAAGGGCGCACGGCAGTGACCTGTATGAAGAGATGGCCGATGCCGGCTTCCTCCCTTTGTTCCCTCTGGTTGCAGAAAATCTTGATTCGATATTCTTTGTCTCTGAGCCCGGCAAAAAATATTTCATGAAAAAGCTAATCTCCGGTAAGGCCGGTTTAAATGTCTCCCGGCTGGGGATAAGCGGACCCGGGCCTTTGCTATACAATTCCGGGGAGACACTTTTCAGAATTGCCTCATGCTCGAATGTGATACCGCTGAAAAGAGTTCACCTGATTATTGAAGCCCTGGAGCTTGTCAAAACAGGAAAGAAGATTCAATGGACACACTTTGGGGCAGGAAGCAAACTGGAAGAGCTGAAGATAAGGGCCGCAGGACTGAAAGCTAAAAACAGTAATGCTGAAGCCGATCTCAGGGGATTTATTGCCAATGAAGAAATTATGGATTTCTACAGGCAAAATAAAATCAGCCTCTTCCTTAATACAAGCTCCACAGAGGGTGTTCCTGTAAGCATTATGGAGGCCCAGAGCTTTGGAATTCCCGTTATTGCAACCGCTGTCGGCGGTGTTAGCGAAATTGTAACAGAAGGTACCGGATTTCTTCTTCCTCATGATTTTAAACCAGAAGAACTTGCCGGCAAAATCGAATATTTTCTGAACCTGCCACCTGCCGAAGAAAAGAAATTCAGGGAAAAGGCATTCCAGAACTGGAAACAGAAATTTGATGCATCGGTAAATTACCCGGATTTTATTAACTCAGTAAATCGTATCTTCGAAACGGCAATAAAAGAGAATCCTGCTGACTGATGAAAATTGATCAGAACATATTCAAATACCTGAAAGGAGACCTGTTTACCAACAGCCTCAGGATTGACCTTGACAGAACCAGGTATGAATCCCTTACAAGAGAGGAGATCATTACGCAAATAATAAAAGGAAAGGATGTTATACATATCGGCTGTTCAGATCATATACCTGTCATAAAACAAAAAATTGCCGTAAACAGGTGGCTTCACAAGCTTATCTCGGAAAATTCGAGTTCGTGCCTTGGCATTGATATCGACCGGGAAAGCATAGACTACGTCAGAAATGAACTGGGTTTTGAAAATATAATCTGCGGAAATATCCTCACCGACAACCTGGAAGTGATAACATCAAAAAAGTGGGATTACGTGGTTTTTGGTGAGATTATCGAACATATCGGCAATCCTGTTGAATTCCTGAAAACTTTCCGTGAAAGGTTCGGGAAGAACATCAGCAGGTTCGTCATTTCCGTTCCAGATATTTACAATAAGAAGAACCTGGCAAATATGTTGAGCTTCCGTGAAGAGATCAACTCCGACCACCGGTTCTGGTTCACTCCTTATACTATTTCGAAGATACTAGTCGACTCAGGGTATATTCCCGAATCGATAACCTTTGGAAATCTTATTCCTCTGAGCAAAAAAGAGCTTGCACTACGGAAGCTGAGGAAAATGACAGGAATGAAGGTCGCTTACCCTTTCTATTATTTCAGTTCAATTATCGCAATCGGGGAGATTCAAAACCGGATTTCATAAATGACAGGTTCCATTAAGTCGACATTCAGGGATTCCGCGATCTACGGATTCGGTAATACGGCAGTCAAGCTGGTGGGACTTGTCCTTATACCGATATATACTGATAAGAAATACTTTTCCACAGAGGAGTTCGGTATAATCAGCATGCTCGACATCTCAGCCCTGCTCCTGCTGGCTTTACTGGCATTCTCCCTCCCGCAGAGTTTTACACGGTGGTACTGGGACAAAGAACATGTTCATAATCAGAAGGGCATATTTTTTATAACAATATCCGCACAGGTACTTCTTTCAGCAGCCATCTGTATAGTCCTGTTACCTTTTTCAGGAAATATTTCTACCATGCTTTTCAGGTCTGCCGATCTGACAAAAGCAATTTCACTGCTGGTCGGAGCAACAGCGGTACAGGCTGTCAATAATCCGATTACCACACTGATGCGCCTACAGTCGAAAGCAACCCTCTATTCTGTCACAAATATCATTAAGCTGGCAATAGTCCTTGTCCTTACACTCTGGTTCATACTTGTAAAAAAGATGTCGGTGGAAGGCATATACCTGGCACAGCTGATCGGCAATTCTATCTTCGTTGTGATGCTGGCGCCTTACACGATAAGGAACTGCAAACCATATTTCGACCTGAAGATCCTGAAGGAAATGAACAGTTATGGATTCCCGCTGTTTATTGCCGGCGTGGCAGCAGTGTCGCTTAATGTTATTGACCGTTATGCTCTTAACACATGGTCGGTTCTGCGCTCTGTTGCACTCTATACTCTCGCAGTTAAACTCTCGAGTGTCATCAAGCTGGT
>JAKLFN010000359.1 GCA_022711195.1 Bacteroidota bacterium | reverse complement strand
AACCGCCTGCACTGGCAATAACATCCTGCTTATTCTGCGATGAAGCAGATAGTGCAATAAAAATTGCGATAAGTGTGAAAATGGAGCGCTTCATGGTTTGTGAGTTTTATTTTAACTAAAACTTATTGTAAAAATATACTAAAATCAAACAAAAAGCAATAATATTTTGTTCATTTTCACCAGCGCCTGAAAAAAATGGATGAACTGATGGTTTAGTGTGGTAAACATACCAAATTATCAATAATGTCACTCACCAGGTAAGAGAATATCATTTCTTCCGCTATTTTTGTGTTTCTCAGAAAAATGTCAGAAAGAATCAAGATCCGGCACTGGCTTATAATAGCTCTACTATCCATAATCTGGGGCACCAGCTATATTCTGATGAAAAAGGGCCTGGAATATTTTTCGATATACCAGATCGGTTCACTCAGGATCATCATCACTGCTGTATGCCTCTTACCTGTTTCAATCAGACACCTTGCTCTGGTAAACCGGAAAAACATCGTGTCAATCGCGGTAATAGGTCTCTTTGGCAGCGGTATCCCTGCATTTCTCTTTCCCCTTGCCCAGACAAGGATCGACAGTTCCCTGGCTGGTATGCTTAACAGCCTCAGCCCGGCGTTTACCCTTATCTTCGGAATTTTACTCTACAGGAAGAAAGTCATTAAATCGCAGGTTGCCGGTGTTTTTCTGGGTCTTATCGGTGCTGCAGGACTGCTCTATAGCGGATCATTCACTTTTAATTTTTATGGCCTTTTTGTGGTCCTTGCCACAATTCTTTACGGGATCAGCTCTAACGAGGTGAGCAGGGTGCAAAATATCAACGGAATAAAAATCACGGCCCTCGCCTTCTTCTTCCTTCTGCCCATGGGTATAACAACTCTCCTGATAACCGGACTTCACCCGGTAAACAACAATGAAGAGTGGATTAAGGGACTCTTCTATATTGCTGTTCTTTCAGTTGCCGGAAGTGCCTTAGCCCTGGCTCTTTTTTATTACCTCATCAGGGAGACATCTCCTGTTTTTGCATCAATGACTACCTACCTGATCCCCATTGTTGCAACACTCTGGGGCATACTCGATGGAGAACGTCTTATTCCTTCAATGCTGGTGTCAGTTCTAATAATCCTGGCAGGCGTATACCTGATAAACAGGCCATCTTTCCGGGAAAAGATCAAAAGAATGATGCAGAATATGCAACTCTTGTAAGATTATCTTGTCATTATAACCAGGTAAGTGAACAAGGTGGATTATCCGGATAATAGTATTTCCTCTCCTGTAATTGAAGAATGCAGGAAAGGAAACAGTAAGGCTCAGTATGCTGTTTACAGGCAGTATTCAAAAGCCATGTTCAACCTGGCATGCCGAATGTTGAATAGCCGCGAGGATGCTGAAGATATTCTGCAGGAATCGTTCCTCGACTGCTTCAGGAACATCGGATCGTTCAGGTTTGAGTCAACTTTTGGAGCCTGGCTTAAAAGCATTGTTATCAATAAATGTATCAACCATTTGAGAAAAAGAACCGCTGATCTTATACTCTGCGATAATCTTCCTGCAGTTGCCTGTGAGGAAGAGGATGAGATTCATTATGATACAAAAAAAATATTTCGCGCCATTGAACAGATACCTGACGGCTACCGGATCATTCTCACACTTTACCTGCTTGAAGGATATGATCATGGCGAGATTGCACAGATCCTGGGAATAACGGAATCAACATCGAAATCGCAGTATTCACGGGCAAAAGAGAAACTAAGAACTTTGCTGAAAAACAAATAACAAGATGGACAAACTTGAAGACTTCATCAGAAACAACAGGAAAGAGCTCGATATTTACTCTCCTCCACCATCGGTCTGGAAGAACATAAGAAGCAACCTCGGCCGGAAGAGATCTGCTTTCTACAAGTGGTCAGCTGCTGCCGCGGCACTGGTAATAGTCTTTATCACAGCTGCTTTTCTCTATAAATACCGGGCTGTAAATGTACCTGCCTTCGGAAAGGATCCGGGTCTGATCTCTATTAAAGGTAATAAGCGGCTGCTGGAAACAGAATTATATTATAACAACCTGGCCAATGACCTTTTTAATAAGGCTGAACCCCTCCTCACAGGCCATCCCGACATCAGGGAAGAACTATTTCTCGACCTATCACAGATCGACAGCCTATGCCGCGACATTAAGCAGGATCTTAATGACAACATTGATAACCAGGAGGTTATTGAAGCGCTTATAAATAATTACAGGATCAGGATCGAAATTCTTCAGAATATGCTTGAGACCCTGCGAAAGGAGAATAATGCTGTAACAAATGATGAAAGCTATGAACTCTAAACT
>JAKLFN010000358.1 GCA_022711195.1 Bacteroidota bacterium | reverse complement strand
CGGCGCTGATAAGACCATCATCACCGGCAAGGGAAACAAGAGTTGTATGTTTCAGCTTATCATAGAAATGCGAAGCTGATTCTGTGTTTCCGGTGAACATAATGTCGTTATAGAACATCAGCACAGTATGAAGGATCCATTCGGTCGGCCAGGTGGGATGCTCAATAAAATATTCACTGGTAACTCTTGCCATTGCATACTCCCTGTCGGTATAATAGTGTCCGAGCTGGTTAATATATGCATCAGCCTCATAAGGTATCCTCTCCCTGTCGCCGTCGACATAGATACCTGCGAAGGAGGTTGCCTTCATAGAATATTTACAGATATCCCAGATGGCATTGAGGACGGTGTCGGAAGAGATAAAAGAAGATGTGGTGTTATCAAAAAATGAGAAAAGAGCCCTTTGAATAATTTCTCCGCCGGCAGGTTGGTATGGGAAGTTCTCTATTTCAGCATAACGGAAAGGAGTGACCACCCCGGCGCTGTCAGGAAGCTTTATTGCTGCCGGTCCTGTATTTCTTTTATCAGGAGGCAGGTCGGCAATATAATTTTTCTTTGAAGGACTTATAGGAAGAAGCACCCTCTGGTACCTTATTGATCCTCCGGGATTCCTGTCGATTTTTCCTTCGTTGTTTATTTTTTCGCCGAGGTGAATGATCAGGGTATCTTTTTCAGATACATTGATATTAAAAAGAAGTGTTCCGAAAGCATCCTTGCCGAAGTCAAACAAATAATGTTTTCCGGCGATCCTGACGATCCTTTCCGGTTCAATTTCCTCCCATACCAGGGGTGAAGGTGTTGCCTGATAACCATGAGGGCTTCCGGTCTTAAAAGGTTGTGGCAGTGAATATCCGGTAACCCTCTCCTTATGGTCCCATATCCTTACCTTCCAGAAATATTTTGTGTTTGCTTCGAGGGAAACGGCTGTCTCATTTTCCACCGAATTGGAGCTCGTCACTTTACCGCTGTCCCAGACATCTCCCTTACCGGCGTCGAGATATTCTGATGATGATGAGATAAGTACCTGAAAGGCAGTCTGGGTTTTGCATTCAGCGGGCACTATCCAGGTAAGCTCAGGTTTCAGATCGCAGATCGCTGTTCCATGTGTTTCCCTTATTAAATCAACCATAAGGCCGTAGGGTACAGCAGGCTCAGGGATTTTTTTCCCTGACAGAAAGCAAAGGCCTATAACGGCAACTACAAAAACAGGAAATTTACTTTTCATCAGTGACCATCAGAATTTTCATTTCATGCGGATCAAATTTTACTATTTCTCCATCTTTGGCAGAAGTCACCTTCATGGTAAAAGGATCTATCCATAGGTGCTGGTCGGAGACCGGAACCTGTATCCCGGTTTTCACTTCTTCAGCTTCCTCATTGAAGAACATATAATAATCTGTTCCTTCTTTTTGCACGTGTCTGTATCTGATTGACGGCGATTTCTGATCGAGTGTAATGTCATTTGCTTTAAGCATCGTCATGGCATGAATGAGATCGTCGCCGGTGGTGTACATCAGTGCTCCTTTTAAAGAGGAAGCTAATTTTGATTCAGCATTCACAACAAGATGCCCGCTCTTTGCTATTTTCCTGAGAACCGGCAAGGCTTTTTCCGGGATGTGTGATAACGTATCGATTATTACTGCTTTATAGGTCATGTTTGCTATCTGAACACCTTTCCCTGTTACTTTCACATCTTCCCAGAGATGTCTTATTTCGAGGTAGTTGAAATCTTTCTGGTTCTGGTAAAGGTGCCTGGCTGACTTGTCGGGGAGATATGTGGCATCGCAGAGTACGGCAATATGGCACACATGCTTTGAATCGGTATTGAGCCAGCTCATTCTGCGGCAGGCATCTGCATAACTCTTATAGCTGTTCCACCATTTTGAGTTTGGTCCTACATCGGGAGGTCTTTCGTCGAAACGGGGCCCTCTGATTGAATAATAAAAGGCATGAGGGATAAGGAGGTTTTGTCCGCGGACGAAGCACCAGTTGGCGAGCCAGAGCATTTCGTCATGGGTAAGGTTATGTCCGTAGGCGCCATAAAGTTCATTGGAGTTGCGCCGGTATCCGAGGTGGAGCATAGCGCTCGAAGCACATTTGGCCATTGTGGAATGTTGTCCTTCGATAGCTTTCGGTCCGGGCTCGACATAACGCCATACCAGGTCCTGTCCGGGCATCTGGAAGTAGCGTTCAGTGCCTATGTCCATTGATCCTGCCGGGTGACCCATCAGTGCAATGTTATGGTTTGCACACCATGTTCCCAGGCGCCTGTAATAGTTCTCCTCGAGGCACACATTTATGGCCCGGTGGTAGTCGCTCCTGTGTCTGGCCGATTCAGGTGTATCGTTGT
>JAKLFN010000357.1 GCA_022711195.1 Bacteroidota bacterium | reverse complement strand
AGCCTTTAAAAAAACAGATATCCTCTTCACCAGTGATCCGGAAGACCTGAAACAGGCCTCCTTTCACATAATAGCCGTACCCACACCTACCAATATATATAATCTTCCCGACCTGGGCCCGGTGCTGAAAGCTTCTGAAACTGTAGGTCGTGTACTCAAAAAAGGAGATTATGTAGTTTATGAATCAACTGTTTATCCGGGGTGTACTGAAGAAGATTGTGTTCCTGTGCTGGAGAAGTTCTCAAAGCTGAAATGCGGAAGGGATTTTAAAGTAGGTTTCTCGCCCGAAAGGATCAACCCCGGCGATAAGAACCATACCCTTACAAAGATTGTGAAAGTGACAAGCGGATGCGATAAGGAATCGGCAGAAGACATAGCCCGCACTTATGAACTGATAATCACGGCAGGCGTCCACAGGGCAAGCTCCATTAAGGTCGCGGAAGCTGCAAAGATCATTGAAAACACGCAGCGCGACATCAATATAGCCTTTATGAATGAGCTTTCACTCATCTTCAACAGGCTGGGCGTTAACACCTATGAGGTTCTCGAGGCTGCCGGAACCAAATGGAACTTCCTGAAGTTTTATCCCGGACTCGTGGGCGGACACTGCATAGGCGTTGATCCATACTACCTCTCCTACAAGGCCAAAGCCCTCGGCTACCACCCGCAGATGATCGATTCCGGGAGATTCATCAACGATAGCATGGGTCGTTATATTGGCAAACAGACTGTCAAAAAAATAATATCTTCAGGAAAGAATCCCACACATTCAAGGGTCCTGATAATGGGAATTACCTTCAAGGAAGATGTTACTGATATAAGGAATTCGAAGGTAACGGACATCATTGCGGAGCTGAACGATTTCAGCGTGCATGTCGACGTAATCGATTCAATGGCCGACGCCGCCGAAGTAAAGCATGAGTATGGCATTACAATGAAAAAGAAGCCGTCGGGAAAATATGACGCAATCATTCTTGCCGTAAGTCATAAGCCCTACCTGAAAATCGACGAGAAATGGCTTTCCCCGCTGTTAAACAAGGACGGAATTGTTATTGATGTAAAAGGAATACTGCGCGGAAAAATTAATAAACACACTTACTGGAGCCTCTGATGAAGAAAAAAATTGTCGTAACGGGAGGAACAGGATATATAGGCTCACATACTGCCGTGGAGCTGATAAACGAAGGATATGATGTAGTCCTTATCGATAACCTGTATAATTCAGAGGCGGCTGTCGCAGACCGGATAAGTAAAATTACCGGCAAAAAAACACATCTTGAGGTCTTCGATCTCTGCAGGAGAAAGAAGGTCCGGAAATTCTTTAAGGATAACAAAGGTATCTCCGCAATAATCCATTTTGCTGCATATAAAGCTGTGGGAGAGTCAGTAAACAAGCCTCTTGAATACTACAGGAATAATCTCGTGTCGCTGATGAACCTGCTCGAAGCAATGAAGGATTTCCAAATACCTTCGATTGTATTCTCATCGTCATGCACAGTGTACGGAGAACCTGATAAGCTGCCGGTCAACGAAGACGCTCCGATAAAACCTGCCGTTTCACCATATGGAAATACCAAGCAGGTAGGGGAAGAGATCATCAGGGATACCATTGCTGCCGTTAAGGAGCTCAAAGCCATTTCGCTGAGATATTTCAATCCTATCGGGGCACATCCTTCGGGGCTTATCGGCGAATTGCCAAGAGGCGTGCCTGAGAATCTTGTCCCATATATTACACAAACAGCCTATGGCCTCCGCGATGAGCTAAAGGTTTTTGGCAATGACTACAACACTCCCGACGGCTCATGCATACGCGATTACCTTCATGTAGTGGATCTTGCCAGGGCTCACGTTATTGCAGTAAGCCGTTTGATTGAAGGAAAAAATAAGAAGAACTACGAGGTCTTCAACCTTGGAACAGGAAAAGGCGTCTCGGTGCTGGAAGCTATTCAGGCATTCGAAAAAACTACCGGTGTAAAAGTGCAGTATAAGGTTACCGCGCGGAGGGCCGGTGACATTGAAAAGATATGGGCCGATCCGTCGCTGGCAAACAAAGAGCTGGGCTGGAAAACTGTCAGCACTCTCGAAGAAACCATGAAGAGTGCCTGGGAATGGGAAAAGAAAATCAGGAGCAAACTTAAGAAAACATGAAATACAGAAAAACTATTCTGATTACAGGAGGCGCCGGGTTCATAGGCTCCCACGTAGTACGGCGTTTTGTAAAGAAATACCCCGATTACCTGATCGTTAATGCCGACAAGCTTACATATGCCGGTAACCTGGAGAACCTTTCCGATATTGACAGGGAAAGCAACTACCGTTTCGAAAAGACCGATATAGTGGAAAAGCAGGCGGTGG